>JAJLKJ010000109.1:0-38007 GCA_033839185.1 Gammaproteobacteria bacterium | reverse complement strand
GTTTGATGAATCTGACTGCTGCGTCACATCGCCCGTCGCAGGGCCTGCTATGTTTGCCGCAGCAGGCGCGACGGGGGGTTGCGCCGCTTTCACTGCAAGGAGATCGACATGATGATGCGAGTGCTGATGCTGGCGCTGCTGCTGGGCCTGACCCAGGCCGTGTGGGCCGACAATCACGGCGAGGCGCCGATGGCGGAAGAGACCGACGTCGAGGCGGCCGCCGAACCGGGGGCCGAACCGACCATGGCCGCGAGCACCGGGTCGGTGGCCCGCGCCCAGTTCACCTCGGCGGTGGACAACCGCGAGCCGGTGGACGACCTGGGCCGTGTGGAGAATGACATCCGCATGGTGTACTTCTTCACCGAGCTGATGGACATGGACGGCCAGACGGTGATCCACCGCTGGCGTTATGACGGCAACGTGATGGCCGAGGTGGACTTCGCCGTGGGCGGGCCGCGCTGGCGCGTGAGTTCCAGCAAGAACCTGCTGCCCGAATGGACCGGCACCTGGGAGGTGGACGTGCTCAACGCCAATGGCGAGGTGGTCGAGACACGCAGCTTCGACTATGTAGAGGCCCCGGCGGCGAGTGCCCCCGCGGAGAGTGCCCCGGTGGAGGACGCGGCGTCGGACCAGCCGGTACCTGACGCGTCGACCGGATCGGCACCCGGGGAGACCGAGCCGGCAGCCGGCGAAGGGCAGTAGTCAGTCCCGCCGACCCGGCATGCCACGCAGACAGGGCGCCCACGGGCGCCCTGTCTGCGTCTGGCGCCTGGCTAGTCGCAGTGGCCGCGCGAGCCGGGGCGGCAGCGCTGGCGGTCCACCCACAGGGTGGAGTCGAGGATGGCGTCGTCGAAGCGGGCGCCGTCGATGCGGGCGCCGACCAGCGTGGCCTCGGTGAGGTCGGCGCCGGTCAGGTCGGCGTAGAGCAGGGAGGCCTGCTCGAAACGTGCGCGCCGGGCCTCGATGCCGCGCAGGCTGGCATCCTCCAGGCTGGCCCGGTCTAGGCGTGCCTGGCCGAGGCGGGCGCCGTCCAGCCGCGCCCCGTCCAGACGGGCGCGCGAGAGGTTGGCCTGCGTCAGGTCGGTGTCGCCGAGGTCGGCCCCGCCGAGGTCGGTGGTGTAGAGCGAGGCCTCGGTCAGGCGGGCGCCGACCAGGGTCGTATCCTGCATGGGCGCGCCGTCGAAACGGGCCCCGCTGAGATCGGCGCCACTGAGGTCGGCACCGGTCAGGCGGGTGCCGACCAGGTTGGCCTTCACCATGCGCGCGTCGGTCAGTTGCGCCTGCTCCAGGCTGCCCAGGGTGAAGTCCACGCCGTCGAGGATGGCGTCGCGCAGGTCGGCGCCGGCGAGATTGCTGCGCATCATGACGGCGCCGCGCAGGTTGACGCCGCGCAGGTCGCGTCCGGCGAAGTCGCAGCCGATCCAGAGCACGCGCGGGGCGGGTGGATCGTCGCAGCCGGCCATGGCCGGTGCGGATGCCAGCAGGATCAGCAGACCCAGCAGGGGGGTGAGGATGCCGCGCGACGTCGTGCACGGGCCTGTGGTATAGATGCTCGCCATGGACATGCTGCTTGCCAATTTCATCCTGTTGTTCATCGTCGTCGATCCCATCGGCGTGGCGGCGGTGTTCACCGGCCTGTCGGTGGGCATGACCCGTGCTGCGCAGCGCCGCGCCGCCCTGCAGGGGGTGCTGGTGGCGCTGGGTATGCTGCTGCTGTTCTTCCTCGTCGGCGAACGGCTGCTCGACTGGCTGGGCATCGGTATCCCGGCCTTTCGCGTCGCCGGCGGCATCCTGCTGTTCCTGCTTGCCATCGACATGGTGCTGGTGCGCGATTCGGCGCTGCGCACGGCCACCGACTCCGAGCGTGACGAGGCGGCCACCCGCGGCGACATCTCGGTGTTTCCCCTGGCCTTTCCCCTGCTCGCCGGGCCGGGTGCCCTGACCACGGTGCTGCTGCTCTCCTCGCAGGGTCACGCGCTGTTCGACTATCTGGCCCTGACCGGCGTGGTGGTGGCGGTGCTGCTGCTGGCCCTGCTGGCCCTGCTGCTGGCGCCGCGTCTGATGCGTGCGCTGGGCGCCACGGGCGTCAACGTCGTCAACCGCGTGCTGGGCCTGATCCTCGCCGCCCTGGCGGCGCAGTACGTGCTGGACGGCCTGGTCGCCGTCTTCCCCGGCATCGCCGCGGGCTGACGGCCCGCCGCCCGGCCGGCGCCTGCCTCAGCAATCCCCTGTCGTACAGACCACCCAGGGCTCGTTCCTGCCCAGGGCGTCCTGGCGTGCCTGCGCGTACGTCTTCGCGGCCGTCCGTGAGTGAAAGCCGTGGATGCGCACGCGGTAGCGGGTCACCCCCTCGACCTCGGCCGGGCTGACCTGCGCCGGGATGCCCGCGGCCTGCAGGCGCTGCGCCTCGCGCTCGGCGTCGCCGGCCGTGGCGAGCGAGGCGGCCTGCAGGGCCCAGGGGCCGTTGCCGGGGGTAGCGGCTGGGGTGGCGGCTGGTGTGGCGATTGGAATGGGTATGGCCGCCGGCGGGCTGCTGCCCGGCAGCGCGGCCGACCAGGCCCTTGCACGCGCCTGGCTCACCGGCAGGGGCGGGGTGGGGGCGGTATCGCCGCGGGCCTCGACGAAGGTCATGGGCAGGTCCAGTGACACGCGCCCGCTGGTCGGGTGGTCGATGTGGCCGCGGCCCTCGATGAGCCAGACGCTTACGCGCTCGTCCTCGGCCCGCAGCCAGGCCCGTCCCTGCGTCAGCTCGACGCGCAGGCGCGGCGTATCGACGGTCACCGGGGCATGGCGGGTGGAGAGCTCCGCGATGCCGCGGGTCAGCCTCAGCGCGCGTGCGTCCGGCTGCGCCGCGGACTCCGTGCCGTCGGCCTGCTGGATACGGGTATCGGCATCCCAGTCGTGGGTTTGCATGGCGGCGACCGGGGTGGTCGCAAGCAGGAGACAGGACAGGCAGCTCAGGCAGAGGGTGCGCACGATTCTCTCTTTCGCATGGGGAAAGCGGCATTGTCGATGAAGACTCCGACCCTGGCAAACCGCTGGGGTTTCATGGCCCGACGGCGGGCAGGTCGATGAGGAAGGTCGTGCCCTCGCCCGGGGTGCTCTCGAAGTCGATCTCTCCGCCCATCTGCTCGATGACGCTCTTGGTGAGGTTGAGCCCCAGCCCGGTGCCGCCGCGTTGCCGGGTGCTGGAGGCGTCGCCCTGGGCGAACCGCTGGAACACGTGCGGGCGGAAGGCCGGATCGATGCCGGGCCCATGGTCGCGCACGTGGATGCGCACCACGCGGCCGCGGCGACTGGCACCGACCTCCACCCGGTTGTCCGGCGGGGAGAACTTGATGGCGTTGGACAGCAGGTTGGCCATGGCCTGCTGCAGGCGGTCGGGGTCGGCAAAGAGGGTCAGGCCGGGCCTGTGGTCGTGGAGCGCGAGGACCACCCCGGATGATTCCGCCAGGGGCTGGTGGGTGGCCAGCACCTCATGCAGGAAGGCGTCCAGCGGAATGTCACGCGGGGTGAAGGCAAGCATGCCCGACTCCAGTTTCTGCAGGTCCAGCAGGTCGTTGATGAGAAAGACCAGGCGGTCGCAGTTGCGCTGGGCGATGTCCAGCAGCTCTGCCTGCTGGTCGCCGTCACCGGCCTGGTCGATCAGGCCGAGCGCGCCCCGGATGGCGGTGAGCGGGGTGCGCAGTTCGTGACTGACGCTGGAGACGAACTCGTCCTTGAGGCGTTCGGTGCGCAGCCGTTCGGTGACATCCTCGGCGGTGCCGACCAGGGCCGTGAGCGGTTCGCCCTCGCGCAGCGGTGTGACGGCAAACTGCAGGGTCCGTGGCTGCCCGTCGGGGCGGCGGATCTCGAGCAGGCGGTGTGTCACCTGCTCGCCCTCGCGCATGATGCGCCAGAGGTCGGCCAGGCGCTCGGCCTGCTGGGCCGGAGTGAACAGCCGGTCGAAGCGCTGGCCGAGGAGCGTGTCGGCGGTGTGACCCGTGATCTGTTCCATGGCCCGGTTGACGTGGGTGAAGCGCCCCTCGCGATCCAGGCTGAAGATCGCGTCGGAGGCATTGTCCATGATGGTGGAGAGCAGCCGGTTGCTGTCGCGCAGCTCGCCTTCCTTGCGCGTGAGCGCGGTGAGCTTCTCCGACAGCAGCCGGTTGGTGTCGTGCAGTTCATCGCGGGACCGCGCGAGCTCCTCGAGCAGGCGGTCCTTGTCATGGCGCAGGCGCAGGGCCTCGGTGAGCGTGGCATTGAGCCGTGCCGAGGTGACCAGCAGCGCCCCCAGGTAGACCAGTGTCAGCAGGCCGAGGAAGGCGTGGATCTGGCTCTCCTGCAGGAACAGCAGCAGCGCCAGAGGGGGCAGCATGGGCAGGGCGTAGGCGAGATAGGCGGCGCGCACCGAGGACAGGAAGGTGATGCCGCCGGCCGACATGCCGGCGATGACGATGAGCAGTACCATCTGGTGGGGCACGCTCGCGGACGGGAACAGCAGTGCGGCGCCCGTGCCCCAGGCCGCACCGGCCAGGGCGACGCCGATGACGTAGTCGCGGGTCCAGCGCCGCAGGGCGCGGCGTTCCCGGTGGCGCCCCCAGGCCCCGACCAGGACCACGCGGCCCAGGGTGATGATCATCATGCCGGCGACCCAGGCCAGGATCTCTCCCGGCGGCTGTACCGGCCACAGGACGGTGGCTAGGATGACCGTGTTGATGAGCGTGGCGATGAAGCCGGTCCTGGCCTGTTCGTAGAGCAGGCGGGTCTGGGACGCGAAGATCGCGTACTGCACGCCGGGGCTCGGGGCATCGTCCATGGTGGGCCGTTTCTCGGTCTGGGGGTTGTGTGGTTGGCGGCTTGTCCGGGTCAATCGTAACCCGCCAGCTCCACGTAGCCCATCCCGATCGGCTCGCCCCGGGCATCGAGGACATCGACGGCCCCCTCCCAGTAGCGCACGCTGAGGGCCATCTCCTGGTCATCCAGTACCGGCCGGACGCGCCAGGTCTCGCCGTTCACGGTCAGCTGCCATTCCACCGGATAACGACGACCATCCCCGGCCTGCCAGTGACGCAGGGGGACGAGGCCCACGTCTGTCGCCTCCAGACGGCGGTAGCCGCCGTCGGCGGCGACCAGGCTGCCGGCGCTGGCCGGGTCGGTGCCGCCGTCGAGCCGGCGCAGGCGGTAGTACATGAGTTCGCGCCCGTCCTCGAGCTGCAGGGCGAACCAGTCCCAGCCCGCCTGGTCGTCCGCCAGGGCGCTGGTGCTCCACTCGCGGTCCATCCAGGCCCGGCCCTCGACGGTGAGACGCCGCTCGCCCAGGCGCAGCTCGCCCTCGGCGGCCAGGCGCGGCAGGGAGTAGTAGTACGAGGCATTGCCCGGGTCGGCGCTCTTCTGGCTGAGACCGGCCTCGCCCTGCAGCACGGCGGGCTTTTGCGGCCTGAGGCCCAGTGAGAGGGCGTAGTGGCCGGCGTCCAGGACCAGGCGCCAGTGATCAGGGCGCGCCGGATCGGCCTCCAGGCGCCAGTCCTCCAGCCACACGGCCAGCGGCCGGGCGCGGGCGCCGGCCAGCCCGGCGGCGCCACGGGCGAAGCGCTCCGCCGCGTGGTGCTGCCCGCCGGGCACGTCGGTGATGGCGAAATGCGCCATCCACACGTCACGGGTGCGCCAGGCGCTGTCGTCGGCGACCGCCGGGGCCAGGGCGAAGCGGAAGAAGGTGACCTGGAAGCCGTAGCGCCCCCCGGCCGGGTCCCGGAGGTTGCCGGTGAGGTACCACCACTCCGTCTGGTAGTCCGGGTGGGGGCCGTGGTCCGCGGGGAAGCGGAAGTCGCGGGGCTCGCGGGCGCGGGCGTAGGCCGGGTCCGGTGTGCCGCCCAGCAGGTCGCGGGCACGCAGCGCCCCGTCCTCCGGCTCGCCGGCGGGACCGCAGCCCGCCAGCAGGGCGGCGCAGAGCAGCAGGGTGGCCGGGCGCATGCTCATTCCTCCCGCAGGGCCTTGGCGGGCGGGGTGCGGGCGATGCGCCAGGCCGGGACGATGCTGGCGAGCAGCGCGGCGGTCAGCGCCAGGACCGTCGCCTCGAGGAAGGCCGCGGGGCCGATGGACAGCGGCAGGCGCCAGCCGAAGGCGCGCAGGTTGATCACCTCCACCAGCAGCTGCGACATGACCAGCCCCAGCGGGCCGGCCAGCAGCAACGCGGCCAGGGCGATCAACAGCGCCTGCAGGGCGACCAGGCGCCAGAGTTCCCAGGGCGTGACGCCCAGGGCGCGCAGGGTGGCGTGATCGCGACGGCGTTCCATCTGCATCGCCGACAGGGCGCTGAGGATGCCGATGAAGGCGATACCGATCATCAGCAGGCGCAGCACGTCGGTGACGGCGAAGGTGCGGTCGAAGATGACGAGCGAACGCTCGCGGATCTCGCGGGTGAGGCTCAGCACGGCCTGGCCGGGGTGGTCGGCCAGACGACCGCGTACCGCGGCCGCCACGGTCTCCAGGTCGGCGCCCGGTTGCAGGTACAGGCCGACGCTGCCCACGGCCGGATCGTCCCAGTGGGCATCGTAGAGCGCGCGGCGCATCACCAGCTGGCCCTGGTCGCTGCCGTAGTCCTGGTAGATGCCGGCCACCCGGAAGGCCGCAGGTCCGCGCGCGGTGTAAAGCGTGAGCTCATCGCCGGCCGCGAGTCCGTGCCGATAGGCCAGCGGCTCGGAGACGAGCAGGGCCTGTTCCCCATCGAAGGCGGGCCAGGTGCCGCCGGGCACTTCGGCCAGCAGGCGGAAGCCCCGGTAGCTGGCCGGGGCCATCTGGATGGCGAGGGTCTCCACCGGGCCGAGACCGGTCTCCAGGGTGACCTGCCGGCCGGTGCTGATGGCCGCCACGCCAGGCAGCACGCGCAGCTCGTCGACCAGGGCGTCCGGCAGGTGGCCGCCGCTGCGCAGACTGGTGCTGGCCGCGGCGGCGACATACATGTCGCCCTGCAGGGTCTGGTCCAGCCAGGTCGTCACGCTGTGGCGAAAGCTGCCGGTCATCAGGCCCACGCCGATGCTGGCGGCGACCGCGATGCCCAGCGCCGCCACGGCCACGCCGCTGCGGCTGAGACCGGCCCCGGTGTCGCGGGCAGCGAGATGGCCGATGCCCGGCAACAGCCGGTCGAGCAGGGGGGCGGCCAGGCGCGTGAGCAGCTGCAGCAGCGCCGGGGCCAGCAGGGCGGCACCGAGGATCACCAGGAACAGGGCGATGAAGCCCGGCAGCAGGGCACGCACCGGGTAGTGGGCGAGGCCGTAGCCGCCGGCGATGAGCAGCAGGCCCAGGGCATTGAGCAGCGGCAGTCGGCGGCGGATGCCGGCCTCCAGCGACGAGCGCCGCTGGGTGGTGATGGGCGGGGTGCGGCCGGCCTCCAGGGCGGCGGGCAGGCCGGCGACGAGCGCGGCGGCAAGCCCCAGGCCGGCGCCGGTGGCCAGGACGGCGGGGGCGATGCGTACCGCCTCCAGCGTCAGCTGGAAATAGAGGTCGTTGATGGTCTGTACCACCCGGTCGAGGAGGACCTCGGCCAGTGCCACGCCGAGGACGAGGCCGAGCAGGATGCCGAGCAGGGCGAGCAGGCCGGTCTCGAGCAGGATGAGGCGCACGACCTGGCGGGGCTCCACGCCCAGCATGCGGTAGATGCCGAGCACGGGGCGGCGGCGCAGCACCGCGAAGGTCATGGTGTTGTAGATGAGGAAGCCGCCGACCACGATGGCCAGCAGGCTCATGGCGGCGAGGTTGGTCTCGAATGCCCGGGTCATCTCGCGCTGGACGTTGCCGCGCGCCTCGGCGGTGACGAGCCGCAGGCCGGGCGGCAGGGCCTCGCGCAGGCGGGCCGGGCCTTGTGCGTCCTCCGCCGGCAGGTACAGATCGATGCGGTCCAGCCGGTTGCCGCGCCCGAGCAGGGCCTGTGCGGTGGCCACGTCCACCCAGAGCAGGCCGTCCACGTCGGCATCCCCCTCCAGCAGCCCGGTGAGCGCCAGCGTCTGCGCGCGTCCGGCGACCGTCACGTCGAGGTCCGTGCCGGGGGAGAGGTCCAGGCGTGCGGCCGTGCTCGCCGGCAGCAGGGCCCCGGGGCCGGTGAGAAAGCGGTTGAGGTCGGCCTGCCGGTCGCCGGCCAGGGCGGGGCGGAAGTCGGCCTCGGCGAAGGGGTCGATGCCGATCAGACGCAGGGTCTCGCCCTGGTGCTGGACCAGCCCCTCGACCACGGGCGCGGCGGCCGGCAGCAGCCCGGCACGGCGCAGACCGGTATAGGTCTCGCCGTGCAGCCCCTCCGGCGGACCGAGGATCTGGTGGGTGGCGCGCCCGGTCACGCCGTCCATGGAGGCCTCGAAGGCGCGCCGGGCACTGTCGTTGGCGAGGTCCACGGCCACGACGATGGCCACGCCCAGGGCCACGCCGAGTACGGCCAGCAGCGTCTGCCAGCGCTGGCCGAGCAGGAAGCGGCGGCCGGCCCGCAGCAGGAGGCTCACCAGGCCCGCACCTCGCGGGTCTCGGTCAGTTGCCCGTCTGCCAGGGTGAGCACGCGGTCGGCGGCCCCGGCGACCTCGGCGCTGTGGGTGACCGTGACCAGGGTGGCGCCGCGCTGCCGGCACAGCGACTGCAGCTGGGCCAGTACCCCGCGCCCGATCTCGACGTCGAGGTTGCCGGTGGGTTCGTCCGCCAGCACCAGGCGGGGGGCATGCACCAGGGCGCGGGCGATGGCCACGCGCTGACGCTCGCCGCCCGAGAGCTGGTCAGGGAAGGCGTCGGCGCGCCCGGCAAGGCCCAGGGTGTCGAGGTCGTGGCGTGCCCGGGCCAGGGCCTCGCGTCGCTTCCAGCCGTTGAGTTCCAGCGGCAGGGCGGCGTTCTCGGTGGCGGTGAGGGTGGGGATCAGGTTGAAGAACTGGTAGACGAAGCCGATGTGCCGGCGGCGGAAACGCGTGCGCGCCGTCTCGTCGAGGGCCTCCAGCGCGACGCCGTCGATGCGGATGCTGCCCGCATCCGGCCGGTCGATGCCCGCCAGCAGGTTGAGCAGGGTCGACTTGCCCGAGCCGCTGCGCCCGATCAGGGCCAGCTGCTCGCCGGCGGCGATGTCGAGGCTGGCGTCCCGCAGCACCGGGTGGATGCCGCCGCCCTCGCCATAGGCCCTGGCGAGCCGGCGTACCTGGATGAGCGGGGCGGTGCCGGTCATGGGCGCCCTACTGGATGACGAAGCCGGTGAAATAGAGTCCGCGCACCGGTTCCTTCCCCGTGAGTTCGGCGAGGACGGCCTGGATCTCGGCCTGCAGCTCCTGCCGCCAGACCTCGCGTTCGCGGGTGGCCCTCGCCGTCTCCACGTCACGGCCACTGAGGTAGAGGATCATGGTGTTGCGCAGCACGGGCATGTGGGTCTTGACCAGGTCGGCATCGGCGGCCGAATCGACGGCGAGCTGGGCGCTCAGCTGCATGAAGTGCGTGCTGCGCCCGCCGGTGAGGTTCAGTACCAGCGGTGGGTCGAGCGGGATGTAGGTAACCGGTCCGGCCGCGTCTTCTGCCTGGACGGGGAGTGTGGCCAGCAGCAGGAGCAGCAGCAGGGTCAGCAGGCGGGGCATGGGTGGGGTCCTCGGATTGGGTTCGATGAGCGCCAGTTTTACCACGCGGGCGGCGCCTCATGCATGCGCGGGCCGGCGGCCGCTCCCTCTGGTCCCGTGTTTTCGACCGCTGGTCCGGCTGGGGCGTGATGGGCTTCACATCCTGTCCCTATGGGAATTTTCCCCATGTCTTCAGATACCTACGATCACTACAGTCCATCTCACAGGACGCATCATGTGCTCGCGGATCTCGGCCCGGAATGGACAGGGCCATGACAGGGGATGGCACATGACGATGCATCGATCGCATCGCCGGTTCCGCATCACATGCATCTACAGTCTGGAGGTTTACCATGATGATCCGTACCGCTACCGTGGCCCTGCTGATGGGTCTTGCCGCCCCTGCCTTTGCCCAGCTCGACATGCCGGAGTCCCGTTCCTGGCAGGTGGAGGGCGAGAAGGTCGCCAACCCGGAGGCCATGGTGGCCATCGAGCGCGCCAACCAGTCCCTGAGCCAGACGCATGCCTCGCTGCTCAGCGCCCTGGAATCCATGGACGAGGCGCCCGAATCCTCGCGCTAGTCCACGCGTGCCTTCGGCACGCCAGTCCGACTCCCCCGGTTGCCGCGTCGTCCACAAGGACGGCGCGTTTTTTTTGTTTGTACCGCCGTCCCGCTACACTGCGCCGGGCGATGAACGGACAGACCGCCGGGTGGGGAGGAAAGAATGCTAAACTACGGCGCGCCGGACTGGGTGGCCTGGATTGCGCAGGATGCCGATGGCAGCTGGTGGGGGTTCGAGGCCGAGCCCAACCGGTACGACCACGGCTGGTACGAGAACGAGGTCGGTCGCTGCCTGCGCCTGACCACAGACAGCCCCTCGCCGGACTGGCGCCACTCCCTGCGCCGCTACGATGGTCGCGGCCCGACCCACCCCGATCAACCCTGACATACAGGTAGCGCCCTTGTATCGACTGGCGGAACAGCGACTCGGCCGGCTGCTCAACGCACGGCAGCAGCACCTCCTCGGCGACGGTCTGGTCGGTCTGGAAAAGGAAAGCCTGCGCGTCAGCCCCAACGGGGGCATCGCGCAGACGCCACACCCCAGGGCCCTGGGCTCGGCGCTCACCCACCCTTACATCACCACGGACTATTCCGAGGCGCTGCTCGAGTTCATCACGCCGCCGTTCGCCGATCGCGCGGGACCGCTGCAGTTTCTCGAAGACCTGCAGAAATTCGTCTATGCCCGGCTCGACAACGAGATCCTCTGGGCCACCAGCATGCCCTGCGTGGTGGCGGGCGAGGAGAGCATTCCCATCGCCCAGTACGGCAGCGCCAATGTCGGCCTGATGAAGACGGTGTACCGTCGGGGCCTCGGCCATCGCTACGGGCGCGTGATGCAGGTGATCGCCGGGGTGCATTACAACTATTCCGTGCCCGAGGCCCTGTGGCCGGCGCTGCGCGAGCTCGACGGCGACACGGGCGAGGCCGGCGCCTACCGCTCGCGGGCCTACTTCGGCATGATCCGCAACCTGCAGCGCGTGGGCTGGCTGATCCCCTACCTGTTCGGCGCCTCCCCGGCGGTGTGCAAGTCCTTTTTCGGCGACATGCACCCGCCGATGCCGGAATTCGATCGCAACACCTGCTACGAGCCCTATGCCACCTCGCTGCGCATGGGCGACATCGGCTATACCAACGCCAAGGAGGGCGAGACCGGGATCAAGGCCTGCTACGACGACCTCGACTGCTACGTAAAGAGCCTCAGCTGCGCCATCGAGACACCTTGTCCCGAGTACGAACGCATCGGCGTGTGCGTGGACGGCGAGTACCGCCAGCTCAACGCCAACATCCTGCAGATCGAGAACGAGTACTACAGTACGGTGCGCCCCAAGCAGATCCTGCAGGGGCTGGAGAAGCCCACCCGGGCACTGGCCAGTCGCGGCGTGCGTTACGTGGAGCTGCGCTCGGTGGACGTGAACGCCTTCCATCCGCTGGGTGTCGACGCCGACCAGGTGCTCTTCATCGAGGCCCTGATGCTGTTCTGCCTGCTGGCGGACAGCCCCCCCATCGATGCCGACGAGCGGGCCTATATCGACTTCAACCAGTCGACCACCTCGCACCGGGGGCGCGAGCCCGGCCTCAAGTTGCGCCGCCCCGGCGGGGACGTGGCGCTCAGGTCCTGGGCGCTGGAGGTGCTCGGGGCCATGCAGGGCGTGTGCAAGGTGCTGGACCGCGACGATCCGGCGCGTCCCTACAGCCGGGTCCTCGCCACGCAGGTCGAGGCCGTGCACGACCCCGAGCGCACGCCCTCGGCGCGCATGCTGGCTGAAATGCGTGCCAACGGCGAGGGCTTTTATCACTTTGCCCGCCGCATGTCCCAGGCGCATGGCGAGTACTTCAACGCCCTGCCGGCGCGTGCCGAGGCCGAGGCCATGCTGGAGCGGCTGGCGGCCGATTCGCTGGCCGAACAGGCCGCCCTGGAGGCCGAACCGCAGGCCCCCTTCGCAGAGTTCCTCGCGGACTATTTCGCCGGCCGCAGCGCCGGGGGGTGACGGGCTTCTCATTCGCGCCACCCGCGGCTTGACCCCGTCCGGCAGGATTGGACTAGTCTAGGGGTATTGTCCCTGAACGTTGTCGGGTTGTTTCATGGCCGCCTACGCCCCCTTCGATTTTGCCCACTGGATGCAGCTGGCCGGCACCGACCCGGAGCGCTTCGAGCGGGCGCGGCAGACGGCCATCGAGGAACTCCTCGAGGCGGCGTCCCCGGATCGACGGGAACGCCTGCGCAGGCTGCAGTGGCGCATCGACCAGGAGCGCCGACGCGCCCGTACCCCCCTGGCGGCCTGTCTGCGCCTGTCCTCGCTGATGTGGGATTCCCTCAACAACGAGCTGCTGCCGGTGCTGCAGCGGCTGGTCGATGATGAAGGCGTCCACGATGCCGTCCCGCCCCGTCCGTCGGCCGTCGTCATCCCCTTCCGTCGGCGCTGATGCCTGCCGTTTGACCCCGTCGCCCATCTTGGGCATGTTATGCAGACCCGCCGGCCTGCGGCGGGTGTAACCGGGCCTTACAACAACAAGGGCGGGCATTCCCCCCATGCCGCCGCGCCACGCGGTGAGGCAGACTGGGCGAATGCGCACGAACACCGCCCAATACCAGTACGCCGCCATCATGGACGCACAAGACAAGGCGATTGCTGCCAGCATCGCCCGCCAGATCAAGCGCTCCCGCAGAGAGGTCACCATCCTCTTCACGGATATCGAGTATTCCAC
The DNA here is from genome assembly GCA_033839185.1 of Gammaproteobacteria bacterium. Classification (GTDB taxonomy): domain Bacteria; phylum Pseudomonadota; class Gammaproteobacteria; order SpSt-1174; family SpSt-1174; genus SpSt-1174. Next base: position 25,191 of record JAJLKJ010000109.1, on the reverse strand, counting down.
CTACCTGTGGGATATCCGTGGTGATGTCGAGGGGCGGCTGATGGTCGACAAGCACAACCGCCTGCTGTTCCCCGTGATCCGCGCCTATCGGGGGCGGGTGATCAAGACCATCGGCGACGCCATCATGGCCTCCTTCAGGAATCCCGAGGATGCCGTGCGCGCCGCCATCGGCATCCAGCAGGCGCTTTATCGCGCGCGCAAGCAGGACGACAACTTCTATATCCGCGTGCGTATCGGCATCCACACCGGCATGGCCATCGTCGAGCACAACGACGTGTTCGGCGACGTGGTCAATGTCGCCTCGCGCATCGAGAACGAGGCCAAGGGCGACGAGATCCTGCTCTCGGAGAACACGGCCGCCACGCTCAAGGACAAGGGCTATTTCCTGGTGGAGGAGGGGGAATTCATCTTCAAGGGCAAGCGCGAGCCCATGGGGGTGATGCGCTGCGAATGGAAGCATGCCCAGGACATGCTGGAGAGCGTGAAATTCACGTCTTTCCTGCCGGTGGGGCCGAGCCAGCAGCGCGAGCTGCTGCTCTATGCCGTGGCCACGCTCGGCATGCTGTATTTCCTCTATGCCAACTACCTGCGCTATGTGATCGCCGACTTCGAGACCTTCGCGCTGATCACGCTCAACCCGTTGATGCTGATGCAGGTGCATCCGCTGATGCCGGTGCTCGGGGCGGCGCTGGCGATCTACGCCGTGCTGCTGGCCTCGCGTATCCGCCGCATCCCGCCCTTCGTGCTGCGGCTGCTCAAGGGGGGGTTCGGCTTCGCCATCGGCTTCTTCGGGTTCATGCTGCCGATGCAGTATCTGCCGGCAGAACTGACCTCCACGGTCCATGCGCCGCTCTACGAGTCCCGCCACGAGTTCGTCGAAGTGCGCCACGACGCCATCGTCATCGAACAGCTCGAGCCGACTGCGCGCATCGTCGCCACGGTGGAGCGGGGCAACCTGCTGCTGCGTACCGACAACCGCGTGCGTGACGGGGTGACCTGGAACCAGGTTATCGTCAGCGAGCGTGAGCGGGGCTGGATCCAGGAGACGATCCCGGCGCGTTTTGGCGTGCCCGAGATCGAGAATACCCGCACCAAGCGTTTCCTCTTCACCCTGGCCGATCTCTATGCCCTGGTCATCGGCGGGTTGATGTTCCTCTGGGGAACGTTAAACTTCCGCATTCGCCCGACCTGAGCTGGCCGCCGGAACTGTGACTGCGTTCATACCGGCGCGCACGGGGCGCTGTTATCTTCTGTCCACAGGGCGAGGGAAGCTCCCCGCCACGCCGGGACAGGTGCACGAATCTTCAAGAGGACGACCCATGTCGAAGTCAGTCAACAGCGGTTCCTTCGAGCCCGGCTACCAGGAAACGGCCGAGAGCGATGTGTCGCGCGTGCGCGCGCTGTACAACCCGGACTCCCGCCTGGTGTTGCGCATGGGCGATGCCGAGATCGTCATGACCCCTGCCATGCGCGTGTTCACCATGGGGCGTAATGCCGACTGCGACCTGGTCGTCAACGAGCCCTACGTGTCGCTGGTGCATGTGCGCATCCTCTACCGCAAGGGCAAGTTCGTGCTCATCGACCAGAGCCGCAATGGCACCTATGTGCGTGCCGAAGGCGGCCCGGAGATCGGCCTGGTGCAGGACGATGAATTCCCGCTGGCCGGCAACGGCGTCATCAGCCTGGGGCATCCGGGCAGCGAGGATGCCCACGACCTGATCCGCTATCGCTTCGAAGACAAGTGAATCCCGGCATCCGCCCCGGCGGGTGCTGAACCCCGGGCCCCGATCCGGGTCCAATCCGGCGATTCCCCCATTCATGCCGGAGTACATCGTGAAGGTCCTCTCTCTCCCCGTACTGACGCTGATCCTCATCCTGTTGTCCGCCCCTGTGGCCGCGCTGCAGGACTTCGACGGTCGCCCGGCCGGGCTGGCCGACCATATCGGTCTGGACGAACGCTGGCTGGTGGTGATGATCTGGGAGTCGAACTGCCCGGCCTGTAACCGCGTCGCCCACCAGTACGTGGATTTCCACGAGTTCAATGCCGACCGTCGCGCCCGCGTGCTCGGCATCTCCATCGATGGCCCGGCCGCCGTGGCCGAGGCGAAGGCCTTCGTCGAGCGTCACCAGGTCCAGTTCCCCAACCTCATCGGCGATCCGGCCGAGGTCGCCATGCGCTACCGGCAGCTCACCGGCAATGCCTTTATCGGCACTCCCAGCTTCCTCTTGTTCGATCCGCAGGGGCAGCTGCGCGGCTACCAGGCCGGCATGATGCCGGCCGAGGTGGTGGAGCGCTTCATCGACGAGGTGGCGGCAGGCAGCGCCGCCCGTTGAGCCCCCGGGCTGTGCTATAAGGACGTTTGCAGGACGACCTGACAGAGGAACGGTCCGTCAATGGCTGGCAAGGGAGGCTGGGATGGGATCCCGTGAACGTATCCGGGTAGTGATCGTGGACGATGCCGCGATGACCCGTGGCATACTGCAGCTGATGCTGGAGATCGAGGGCTACGAGGTGGTCGGCGAGGCCGGCAATGCCCGCGAGGCGCTGGACCTGGTGCAGCGGCTGGTTCCGGACGTGGTCTTTCTCGACATCAACCTGCCGGACCAGAGCGGCATGGCGGTGCTGCAGCAGCTGCACCACGATTTCCCCGACCTTGGCGTGATCATGATCACCGTGGACGACACGGCCGACTGCATGCGCGAGGCCATTCGCAACGGGGCGCTGGGCTACGTGCTCAAGCCCCTGTCGGAAGACCGGGCCGTGGCCACCATCCGCAATATCCTGCGCAGCCGCTACGGGGTGTCGTCCCGCGTGGTCGGTCTCGGTGATACCTACTGACCGCCCTCAGCTGCCGCTCAGGCGCTCGAAGATGCGAAAGCCCGCCAGGTAGGTGCCGGCGGCCGAGCCGAGGGTGGTGAGAAAGAATACCAGCAGGATGCGCGCCACCCGGTTCTTCCACCACCCGCCCAGGCGGGTGGTGGCGTATTTGAGCTCCGCGAAGTCGGCCATGCTGGGCTTGCGCAGCCAGGTCTCCACGAAGGCGGCGACCATGCCGGCGCCGATGGCCGGGTTCAGCGAGGTGAGCGGCGCCCCCAGTGCCGCACTCAGCACGGTGAGCGGATGGCCGCGTGCGAGCAGGGCGCCAAGCCCGGCCAGGCCGCCGTTGATCAGCACCCAGTCCCCGATCAGCTGCCAGCCGAGTTCACGGCTCTCCCGAAAGCCGATCGCGAAACCGACCACCACCAGCAGGGCGATGGCCCAGGGGATCAGCCGCGGCCAGCGGCTCGGCGGTGGCAGCTGCTCGAGTGCCCGCCGGGTCGCCCCGGGGTTGTCGTCCCCTGCCGCCAGGTAGTTCGCGATCCCCTTCAGATGCCCGGCGCCCACCACCGCCAGTACCCGGGCCGGTCGCTCGGCGAGGATGTCCTCGCGCAGCCGGGCGGCCATGTAGCGGTCCCGCTCGTCGATCAGCGGCAGGTAGAGGGCCTCGGCCTGCTCGGCAAACTCGCTGAAGGTGGTCTCCAGGATGTCGCCTTCCTTCAGGCGCTCGATGTCGGCCTCCTCGACCTTCTCCTTCGACATCACGCTGCCGATGAGGCCGCCGATCAGGCCCAGGCGCTTCCAGAAGGGGACGTTGCGGTACACGCGCTTGAGGGTGGTGCCGATCTCGCGGTCGATCAGCCAGACGGCGCGTCCCTGCGCACGCGCCGTCTCGATGGCGGCCTTCATCTCCGCCCCCGGCTCGATGCCGAACTGATCCGCCAGACGCTGCTGGTAGGCCCCCAGCGCCAGCGAGGCCATGACCATGGGCACCCGGCCCTCGCGCATCACGCGGAACAGATCCAGGCGCGAGAGGTGGTCGGGATCGAGCAGGGCCTGCTGGCGGCTGGGGCAGAGCTCCACCGCCACGGCGTCGAAGGCCTCCTGGTCCAGGAGGGTGCGGACGGCCTCGGCGCTCTCGCGCGAGACGTGGGCGGTGCCGAGGAGCACGACCTCGGTGTCGCCGACCTGCAGGCGGGTCAGGGGCTGGGTGTTGTCAGTCATGTGTCGGGTGATTGCGGGGTCAGGGGGCGAATTGTACCGGGCTCAGGTTGTGCATGCAGTCTGCCCGTGGTGCGCGCCGGGGGTTGGCGAGAAAGCGGCGCGCCAGGGTCACGGCGCAGGCGTCGCTGTCCAGCACGCTGTGGCCGATGCCGGGAAAGCGCAACAGCGTCCCGTTGGGATAGCCGCGGGCGGCGGTCTCGGCCCAGTCCGCCGGGGTGACGGGGTCCATCTCGCCGGCCAGCAGCAGGGTCGGGAGACTGGATCGCACGGGCTCGTAAAAGTCCTCGGGGGCGCGGGCGGCGGGCCAGCTGGCGCAGACATCGGCGTCGGCCGCGGCGGCAGTATAGGGGGCCGACAGCGGGTGCGCATGCACCGCGTCGAGGTAGGCCTGCCGGTCGAAGGGGCGGGCGTCGTGGCATTCCACCGACAGGTACACGGCATCCGAGAAACTGGGGTCCAGCACGCTGCCCACGTGGCGGGCTGCCAGGGGTTCCAGGCGCTGGCTGTCGCCCCGCCAGAGGGCATCCAGGGCGGCGGGCAGCCCGCCGATGGCATCCCACTGGTATAGGCTGTCGAAGAGCACGTACAGCAGGCGTTCGTCGTTCACCCGCAGCTGCACCGGTTCTTCTTCATAGGGATGGGGCAGGGACAGGTCGACAGGCTGGCGGGCCAGGCGTGCGAGCAGGGCCGGGAAGTGCTCGCGCAGGCGGGGGTGGCGCTCACGGCAGCCGGGGTCTGACTCGCAGGCGGTGAACAGGCGCTCCATCGCCCCCTGCAGCAGGCCGGGCCAGGTCAGCGTGGCGTCCATCTCCGGGGGATAGACGGAATCGAGGATCGCGCTGCGCACCCGCTCGGGATGGCGACGCTGGATCTCCATGGCCAGGCGTGTGCCATAGGACACCCCGTAGAGGTTCCAGCGGGCGGCACCGGCCGGCTGGCCCTCGGCCTGATCCAGTGCCGCCATCAGGTCGCGGGCGTCGCGGGCATTGGCCGGGGTACTGTAGGCCGCGAGGTCGTGGCCCGCCGCGCTCAGGCGGCGATGACAGCGCGTTGCGGCCGCAAGCCCGGCGGCTGCAGCCTCGGCCGGCGGCAGCGGGTCGTCCAGCATGTCGGCATACAGGACATCGAGCTCCTGGCAGTCCGGCCGGGGCTGGGCCATGCCGGTGCCGCGCTGGTCGAAGACCACGAAGTCGTGCGGCCAGTCGACCTCCTCCAGCCAGTAATACCAGCCCTCGATCTGCTCGGGGCCGATCCAGGCGCCGCCGCCCGGGCCGCCGGCCAGATAGAGCACGGGCGAGGGACGATGGTCGAGGCCGCTGTGGCGGAAGACTACGACGGGCAGGCGGTGGGCCTGTTCGCCAGCCGACGATGCGGGGTGGAACCAGGCGCAGTGGGTGGGGCGGTCCTCGGGGACCTCGAACCAGCACGTCGTCCAGGACAGGCGGGCGCCGTTGGCCAGCTGCACCTCGCCGGACGGGGCCTCGGGGGAGGCGGTCAGCCCCCGGTAGCCCGCATAGAGCAGGGCCGCGAGCAGGGAGAGGGCGAGCAGGGGCAGGAGGCGGCGCAAGGGCGGTTCCCGGGCTACCAGAGGAGGTCGTCCGGCACGCCGTCCGCCTCACCGGCGTCCGGGGCGTGGCGTACCACCAGCTTGTCGGGATCCAGGGCGGCGATCTCCTCGGCAACCCCGGCCGGGATCAGGCAGCGGCGCCCGTCGAGAAACGTGATGGCGAGCTCGCCGGCCGCCAGGGCCCCGAGCTGCTCGGGGGTGACCCGCAGCTGCTTGACCTTGTCGCGGACGGTGAAGTGGTAGTTGAGCTCGGCCCCCGGGTCGTTCTGCAGGTGGTCGCGGATCAGCTGGGCGATGCGGGCGCGGTTGGCCTTGCGGCGGCGCTCGGCCTCGCGACGGGCCTGTTCGGCGGCCTCGCGCTCACGACGCTCCTCGCCGGCCCGCAGGCGATAGGCCTGTGCCAGGTCGATCTCCGCTGACGTGGCGTCGGTGCTCCGCTTGCCCGGACGAGGCGCCTGCCGACCGCCCTTTCCGGTCTTCCTGCCGTGCCGGCTCGGTGGTTTCGGCTGGCTGGCCGCGCGGGCCTGCGCTTCGGTGATGAGGCCCGCCTTCAGTAGCTGTTCCTTGAGATCGCTCATCCCTCAACCGCTCGGCTCGCAAAGGGTGGACAGCTTCTCCGGCCGGGCTGCGGGTGTCAAGGCGAGCCGGCCTCGCGCAGCAGGGCCTCGATGGGCGCCCGGCTCTCCGGCAGGCCCCAGTCCAGGGCGCCGAAGTGGCCGTAGCGCAGCCGGCCTTCATGGTCCACCAGGTAGTTGGTGGGGTAGGCATAGATCTTCCAGCTGCCGACGGTCTCGCCCTGGATGTCGTGCAGCACGGGGAAATCGACCGGGATCTTTTCCAGGAAGGCCTCCACCACCTCGCGCGGCTCGCCCACGTCGATGGAGAGCACGCGCAGGCCGCGATCCGCGTAGTCGGCCTGCAGGCGGTTGAGCGAGGGCAGTTCCTCCACGCAGGGCGGGCACCAGCTGGCCCAGAAGCTCAGCAGCACCACCTCGCCCCGGTAATCGTTCAGGTCATGGTGCCGGCCCTCGAGGTCGGTCATGGCCAGCGGTGGCGCCGGTGCCGGTTCCATCGGGCGCAGGCCCAGGGCGGTGGCGCCTGCGGCCTCGGCCGGTTGCGTATCCGGCAGTGGGGCGGCCGCAGCAGGGCGGGGGCGTCCGGCCAGCAGGCGCGCCGCCCGTGCCACGAGCGCCGGCAGGTGTTCGCGGAAGGCCCGTTCGGCCGGCGACAGGTCGGTCTCGGCCCGGTGCTGGAAGCCGTCGGTCAGTCCGGGCAGCGGGTGGGCATAGACCTCGGCGCCCCCTTCAGCCAGTACGCGGGTCATCGCTTCCAGCCGCCAGAACTTGGCCGAGAGCCCCGGCTGGATCAGATAGACGGGCAGGTTGACGGCGCGGGCGATGGGCAGGTAGTCCGGGTCCTCGCCGGCTCGCGGCCGGGTGTCATAGAGGTAGGGGTTGAACAGGATCAGGCCATGGGGCGGGGGCAGCGCACGTTCCTGCAGCCAGCGGGTGCCCGCCAGGGCGAGCTGCGCGCTGCGGCCGGTGGCCAGCACGATCACCGGGCGACCGTCCTGCATGGCGGCCTCGAGCAGGGCGGCGAGGTCCTCTCCAGGCATGTTTGCCAGGCTGTGACGCCCGGGGGGCACGAAGTAGCCCGCGTGCAGGTCGACGACCCAGGTCTCGAGTCCCTCCGTGGCCAGCGCTTCGAAGAAGGTGGCGGGCGGGCGGCTGCCGTGTTCGGACGGCAGCCAGACCAGGCGCGGGCCGGTCCCGGCGGCATGGAGCGTGACGGGTATCTCCGCCCCGCTGGGCACCGCCAGCCATTCCTCGGTCGCGGCGTTGGCGGCCAGGGCCTGGCCGAGGAGCAGCAGGAGGGCAGGGGCGAGCAGGCGTATGCGGGTCATGGTCATGCGGGCCGGGACATCGTGGCGACGAGGCCCATTCTAGTGGGCGGCGGGGGTGCGGGGTATGTGCATATGCACGGTCGGTTCCGGTGAAAGACAACTAAAATCAGTTGCTTGTGATTTTTATCTAAGTCCATGCTTTAACTGGATATTTTTTCCTCCGCTGCGGCCCACTTCGCAGAATTTTGGCCTATGCTCATAGACCCTGTTCCTGCGACAGGGTTCGTGAGCAGGACAGGCCCGGACGTCATTCGATCCCGATGTCCGCCCAGGGGAAGGCAGGCCGCTGACAGGCCTGATGTGCAAGGGACCGCCGTCCCTCCGGTAGCAGCCCGCGCTGCCGTGACCGGATAGAGGAGGAAGTGAACGTGATCAAGCCGATGAGGATCGAGGAAGTCCTGCCGGATCCCGAGGATCCGGTCTTTCACTGCCAGGTCTGCTGCAAGCAGATCCCCCGCTCGCTCGCGCGGCAGGTGCATTTCGACGACGGCTATGAGGCCCGCTGGTTCTTCTGCGGCCCGCAGTGTCTGGCAATCTGGGAACAGGGGCTGCTGGAGGACTGACACCGGGTTGCCTGTCGCTCTTCCGTTCGCGGCAGGTCATGCACCGTGGTTCAGGGCTGCGGGGCGGCGGGTTGCTGGCGCTGTTCGATCTCGCGCAGGTTGTCCAGCACCCGCTGGGCCCGCTCGATGTGTTCGTTGAGTTGCCGGTTGTCCGGCGAGAAGCGCCGCAACGGCTGCCAGATGCCCAGTGCCTCTTCGATGTTGCCGAGCGTATAGGCGCGGCGTCCCCGTTCAATCTCCGTGGTCACGTAGCGATCGATGGCGGCATCCAGTTCGCGGCGGGCCGCGACCACCTCCCTGTGGCTGGGCTGCAGGCGCTCGGCCTCGTCGAGGGCCGTCTGTGCCCGCTGCAGGTCCTGCCCGGCCATGGCGGTGCGGTAGTTCTCCAGCAGGGAGGCGACCCGCAGACTGCGTTGCCTTTCCGTGCGTTGCATCCGCGCTTCGCGGGCCCGGCTGTCCAGGCTGGCCTGGAAGCGGCGGGCCTGGGCCAGGGCCTCCTCGATCTCCTTGCTGGGGGCGAGGGTGTGGGCCAGGCTCAGGCATTGCTCGGCCAGGTCCGGGCGCTTCTGTGCCAGGGCGTCCAGCCCGCGAGCATGTAGGCGGGCGGCCGTATCCTCGATCTCGCGCTGATGGCGGCGGTTGTCGCTGCGGGCACGGAAGCTGTCGGGGATGGTCTGTTCGATACGGGCCAGTATCGGCGCATCCGCCAGCAGGTAATCGGCACGGTTGAGCAGCAGCCGGGTGTCGAGCTCCACGAGCCGGGCCTCGCGCGTGGCGAGAAAGGCCTCGCGGGCCTCGGCGATGCGCCGGCTCTGCGGATAGTTCTTCATGCCCTCGTCGTAGGCCTCCAGCGCCGGTTGCCATTCCCCCTTCTTCATCAGTGCCTCTGCGCCGGCGATGACCCGGTCGGCATAGGCCTCGGCGGCCCGGCTGACGGCCGGCAGGCGCGCGCGTGCCCGTTCATGGTCGGGGTGTGAGGCGGGCACGGCCTCGAGTATGGCCAGGGCGCGGCCGTAGTTGCCCTGTTCGATGTGGTCGTCGACGGCCTGCAGCGGGTCGCCCTGCAGGACGGCCATCTGTGCGCAGCCGGAGAGGAGCAGCAATCCGAGCAGCCCGAGCAGGATAGGCAGACGCGATCGTGCAGGCATCAGGAGTCGAGCCGTTCGGCGACCAGCTCGTCGAGCTGGCTGTCCATCACGCGGCGATAGGTGGTGGCTACGTCGCGCACCCGATAGATGGTGACGGGCTTGCTCTTGCCGCGGATCTTGATGTGCTTGAACTTGCGGGCGATCACCCGTCGCTGTACCTCGGGGTCGTTGTAGTGCTCGTCGCGAATCACGATCTCGCCGGGCTCGGCCACGGCCGACAGGCGCGAGGCGAGGTTCACCGCATCGCCGACCACGGTGTACTGCATGCGCTCCTGCGAGCCCATGTTGCCGGCCAGCATGTCGCCGGTGTTGATGCCGATGCGGAACTTCACCGCCGGCTTGCCTTCGGCCATGCGCACGACATTGAGCCGGTCGGTGAGACGCTGGATCATCACGGCACAGGCGATGGCGTTGAAGCGGTGGTTGGGGTCGTCGTCCGGTACGCCGAACACCACCATGGCGCAGTCGCCGATGAACTTGTCGATGGTGCCGCGGTAGAGCTGGCTGATGCGGGTGATGTAGCCGAAGTACTCATTCAGGAGGTCGGCCACCGCGCGGGGGCTCATGTCCTCGGACAGGCGGGTGAAGCCGACGATGTCGGCGAACAGCACCGTGGCCTGTACGTGCTTGCCGCCGAGCTGCACGTGGTTGATGTTGGAGATGATCTCGCTGGCGATGTTGTCGGACATGTAACGCGACAGGGCGTTCTCCACCTGCGACTTCTCCAGCAGGCTCTGCGCCATGTTGTTGAAGGCCGACATGAGGGTGCCGAGCTCGTCGTTGCGCCGGTCGTTGAGGCGATAGGCCAGGTTGCCCTCGCCGATCTCCCGGCTCGCATTCATCAGCTCGTAGATGGGCTGCGAGATCCTGCGGCTCATGACGAAGGCCCCGACGATGGTCAGCAGGATCAGGGCGATGGTCGCCGCGATGATCATCTGCTTGGCCTTGCGTTCGGATTCCACCATCTGGTTGCGGCTGAAGGTCACCAGGGCGTGGCCCACCGTCAGCTCGCGGAACTGTATGGGGGTGATGAAGGAGATCAGCGCCTCGCTGGTCTCGCTGTCGAGCGCGTGCTGCCAGTCCAGGGCGTAGTAGCGCTCCTCGATGCGCCGGGCCTCGTTGTAGAGGTCGAGGATGTCATTCTCCGGCACCACACCCAGGCGGTTGAGCACGCTGCCGTTCTCGGCATAGACCACGGCGCCCAGCAGCTTGCCGCCGTGGGCGAGGTTGCTGACCATCACCTGCAGGGCGAGATCGTCCTCGGCCAGCACCGGCTCCTTGGCGGTCTCGGCGAGCTGGGCGACGACGGTGCGGCCGAAGGCGTTGGCCTCCGAGCGCATGACCTCGGTCTGGTTGGTGACGACCACGAAACCGAGCACCCCCATGCCGGCCGTGATCAGCAGGGTGATGACGAAGGCCAGTTTGTAGGCGATGGGGATGCGGCGCGGGGCATGACCCGACAGCCAGCCACGCAGGCCTGCGGCATCCTGCCGTGAGAAGGCGTCCGAGTTGTCGTTCGGCGGTGACTGCATGTTCCGTTCTGGTTTGTCCAAAAATCCTTTGCAACCAGTCAATTATCGTGGGTTTTTAAAGAAAAGGCTACCTCGGCCCCCGGGGCTGCCCCCGGGCGGCATGGGTTTGCAGGATGCCGGCCAGCTGGCGGGTGGCGGGACCGACCCGGTCCGGTTCGCCGAAGACCAGGTAGAGGTCGGCGAAATAACGCTGCCCCTCGCGCAGGTTAAGCGGCGTGAGCGCGCCAGCGTCCAGTAATGGCTGCACCTGGTGCGTGGGCAGCCAGGCAAAGCCGAGCCCGTTGCTCACGGCCTCCAGGGCGCCGTCCAGTGACGTGACCGTCCAGCGGGGGCCGGCGTTCAGCCAGCCCACATCCTGCTTGTGCGCGATCCCCGAATCACGCACGACCACTTGCAACTCATCGGAGAGATCGGCCGAGGTCAGCGGCTGGCCCTGCCGTTGCAGGGGGTGGCCCGGATGGGTGACGGCCACGAACTCCACGGCCAGCAGCGGTTCGCCCAGGCGTCCGGCCGGCACCCGGGCGGCGATGGCGAGATCGGCCTCGCCGGCGACCAGGGCCTCCTCGACGCCGGAGAGCACCTCCTCGATGAGCTGTACCCGGGTGCCCTGGCTGATGGGCAGAAAGTCGCGCAGGGCCTGCATCAGCCGGTCCGAGGGAAAGGCCGCATCCACCACCAGGCGTATCTCGGCCTCCCAGCCCTCGTCCACGTGCCGGGCCAGGGCCTCCAGCTCGCCGGCGGCGATGACAAGGGCCCGGGCCCGCTCCAGCACCGCCCGTCCGGCCGTGGTGAGTTCCGCCTTGCGGCCCTGGACGTGAAGCAGGTCCACGCCCAGCTGTGTCTGCAGGCGCTGCACGGCATGGCTGACGGAGGACTGGCTGCGGTGCAGGGCGCCGGCGGCCTGCGCAAAGCCGCCTTCGTCCACGACGGCGAGCAGGGCCCGCCACTGATCCAGGGTGACGCGGGGTGTCTTCATATCGAAATAATAGATGGATAATGCCGATATTTTGCGCTTTTTTATCGATGAATAACAGCCATAATCGTCATCGTGGCATCCACCACGACGACTATCTGAGGATCGAGACATGGAAAAGCTTTCGTTACTGGTCGGGCGCGTCCTGCTGGCGCACATCTTCCTGATCGCGGGGATCGGCAAGATCACCGGATATGCCGGCACCCAGGGTTACATGGAGGCCATGGGTGTGCCCGGGGCCCTGCTGCCGCTGGTGATCCTCGCCGAGGTGGGCGGCGGCCTGGCGCTGATCGCCGGTTTTCTCACCCGCTACGCCGCCTGGGGTCTGGCCCTGTTCTCGGTGGTGTCGGCCGTGATCTTCCACCTGGACTTCGGTGACCCGATGCAGCAGATCCTGTTCATGAAGAACCTGGCCATGGCCGGCGGACTGATCAGCCTGGCGGCGGTCGGGGCCGGTGCCCTGAGCCTGGATGCCCGCATCAGGTCACGCATGTAACCGCTGGGGGGCGGCCAGCCGCCCCCCATTCGCCACCCACTTCGACGACACGAGGAGACACCGATGACGACACTGCTACGCATCGATTCCAGCCTGCGCCGGGACGATTCGGATTCGCGGGCCCTGGCCGACCGCTTCGTGACGACCTGGCGGCAGCGCCATCCCGAGGGCCGGGTGCTCGTCCGTGACCTGGCCGTCGAGCCGGTGCCGCATCTCGACGGCGTCATGCTCGCCGCCCTGGGCACGAGCCCCGAGGCGCGCGATGCCGAGGCCGCGGGCCGCGTGGCCCTGGCCGACGCGCTGCTCGCCGAGTTCATGTCGGCCGACGAGATCGTGCTCGCCGTGCCCATGTACAACTTCGGCATCCCCTCCACGCTCAAGGCCTATCTGGATCACGTGGCGCGTGCCGGCGTGACCTTCCGCTACACCGCCGCGGGGCCCGAGGGGCTGGCCGGCGACAAGCGGGTGACCCTGCTGCTCACGCGCGGTGGCCGGTACACCGGCAGCCCGCTGGATCACCAGGCGCCGTACCTGCGTACCTTCTTCGGCTTTCTGGGTATCACCGATATCCGGGAGATCGTCGCGGAGGGTCTGAATATCGACGCCGATACCCGCACACAGGCACTGGCCGCAGCCGTCGAACGGCTGAACGGCCGGAAGGAGGCGGCATGAGCCTGCTGGTCAACGGTGAACTGAGACCGAACTGGTTCGAGACGGAATCCGAGGACGGCGAGTTCGTGCGCGAGGATGCGCAGTTCCGCCACTGGATCACCCCGGACGGCGCGCCCGGTCCGTCGGGCGAGGGCGGTTTCGCGGCCGAGGCGGGGCGCTACCACCTGTACGTATCCTACGCCTGTCCCTGGGCGCATCGCACCCTGATCTTCCGCGCGCTCAAGGGACTGGAGGAACTGGTCAGCGTGGACGTGGTGCATCCCTACATGGGCGAGCCCGGCTGGAGCTTCGATGCCTATCCCGGGGCCACCGGCGACACGCTGTACGGCTCGACGTTCATGCACCAGATCTACACACGGGCGCAGCCGGACTACACCGGAATCGTCACCGTGCCGGTGCTGTGGGACAAGCAGCGCGAGACCATCGTCAACAACGAGTCCTCCGAGATCATCCGCATGTTCAACAGCGCCTTTGACGGGATCACGGGCAACACGCAGGACTACTACCCGGCCGAGTTGCGCGCCGCGATCGATGCCATCAACGCGACTGTCTACGAGAACGTGAACAACGGCGTGTACCGAGCCGGCTTCGCCACCTCGCAGGCGGCCTACGACGAGGCCTACGCGCGGCTGTTCGACACCCTGGAGGAGCTGGAGGCGCGGCTGTCCGGCCAGCGCTACCTGGTGGGCGAGCGCATTACCGAGGCCGACTGGCGGCTGCTGACCACGCTGCTGCGTTTCGATGCGGTGTATTACAGCCACTTCAAGTGCAACCGCCGGCGGCTGGTCGACTACCCGAACCTGTGGGCCTATACGCGCGAGCTGTACCAGGTGCCGGGGGTGGCGGCGACGCTGAATCTCGACCACATCAAGCAGCACTATTTCACCAGCCACGACTGGATCAACCCGGGCGGCATCGTGCCGCGCGGACCCGAGATCGACTTTTCCGTGCCGCACGGGCGCGGTCTTTGACGGAGGTGTGCCATGAACGAGGTGCGCAGGGCCAGTGACATGCACGAGGGCGATGGCGCGCGGGTGAAGCGCCTCATGCCCATTCCGGGGTTCATGAACTTCGACCCCTTCGTGCTCTTCGACAACTTCGAACTCGCACCGGGCACGGGCTTTCCGCCGCACCCGCACCGCGGGTTCGAGGCCATCACCTATCTCTTCTCGGGCGAGATCGAGCACCGCGACAACCTCGGCAACGTCTCGCGGGTGGGGCCGGGCGGCGCGCAGCGCTTCACCGCCGGTCACGGCATCGTGCATTCGGAGATGCCTTCGGTGGAGGACCCGACCCGCGGCATCCAGCTGTGGATCAACCTGCCGGCACGACTCAAGGCCAGCGCCCCCGCCTATCAGGAGGCCGGGGCCGAGACGATCGTCGAGGAGCCGGTGGCCGGCGGTGTGCGGCGCGTGATCGTGGGCGAGGGCGGGCCGGTGGCGTTGCTGACACCCGTGCGCTACGTGCATTACCGCTTCACGGCGGACGGGGCGGTCGACGAGCCGCTGCCGGCCGGCTGGCGGGCCATCGTCTACGTGCTGGCCGGGGAGATGCGCGTCAACGGCGAGCGTCTGGCTGCGGCCGATGCGTACTTTGCCGAGGACGTGGCGGGCCTTGCCCTGCAGGCGCAGGCCGGCACCGAGTGCATGTTCGTCGCCGGCCTGCCGCACGGCGAGCCGATCCGCCAGCGCGGGCCTTTTGTCGACTGAGGGGCGACTGGCAGCCGGCGGATCAGACGTCGGCGGGTTTGAAGTCCAGCGCCGCCGAGTTGATGCAGTAGCGCCGCCCCGTCGGCGGCGGACCGTCCTCGAAGACATGGCCGAGATGGGCGTCGCACTGCGCACAGCGGACCTCGACGCGTACCATGCCGTGGCTGTCGTCCCGGTGCTCGGTGACGGCCTGGGGGGACGCCGGCTGCCAGTAGCTCGGCCAGCCGCTGCCCGAGTCGTACTTCTCCTGCGAGGTGAACAGCGGCGCATCGCAGCACACGCAGTGGTACACGCCATCCGCCTTGAGGTCGTGGTACTGGCCCGTGAAGGCGCGCTCCGTGCCGGCCTCGCGGGTCACGTGATACTGCTCCGGCGTCAGCTGCTCGCGCCACTCGGCCTCGGACTTCTCGATGGTCTTCCTGCTCATGACGGGGTTCCTCCGGGTGGTTGTTTCGCGGTGGTGCCGGGATCAGGCCTGGCGCAGCCAGCCCGACCAAGCCTCGAACAGTCCCTGCGCGGGGGCCATGATCACCGAGCGGGCCTCCATGCGCGGCACGAACACGGCCTCGCCGTCCAGCGTGCTCGACAGCCCGCCGGCCTCGGCGAGTATCAGCGACCCCGGGGCGATGTCCCAGAGCTTCATGCCGCCATGCAGGTACACGTGCCCGCGCCCGGCGGCAATCCAGCACCATTCCAGCGCGCAGGAGCCGAAGTTGCGCTGCGAGCCGAAGGGCGAGGCCTCCATCAGCCGCGTCTTCAGGGCCGGTGCGAGGCGCTTGAAGTCCACCAGGGCGACGGCGTGTTTAAGTTCGATGTCGGGCATCCGGCAGCGCAGGGGCTCGCCGTTGAGGAAGGCCCCCTGGCCCAGGGCGGCGGAGAAGCATTCGTCGCGCACCGGGTCCAGGGTCACGCCCAGTACCGGGCAGCCATTCTCCACCAGCGCCAGCGAGATGGCGAAGTAGGGGATGCCGGCGACGAAGTTGCTGGTGCCGTCCACCGGGTCGAGCACCCACAGGGGGCGCCCGGTCTCGGCCAGCAGGGCCTCCTGCTGCGTCTTCGGCATCTCCTCGCTGAGAAAGCCGATCTCCGGCCAGCGGGCGGTGAGCGCCTCGTGCAGGGCGCGGTCCACGGCGAGGTCGGCCTCCGTGAGCAGGCTGCCGTCGGCCTTCACGTCGTGGCCGACGCGGTTGAAGCGCGGCAGCAGCTCGGTGGCCGCGACCTCGCGCAGCAGGGACTCGATTTCATGGATCGCGGGCAGTGACACGTGGCGGGCTCCGGGGAAAAAGACTGAGCGGAATGGTCGTGAATTTCCCGCGCGGGGTCAATCCGTGGCCGGCGCGGTTTTCCATTGCCTGGAGGCATCGTTTACCATGAGGCCTTGCCATCCGCGCATCATCCTCAGGAGACCGACGTGTCCGCCGCCGTGCAGAGCGCCTACGAGGTGCTGGAAAAATCCATCGTGCACTACCTGGGAGGGCCGGTGGGCACGATCGCGAGCGCCGACCCCAAGGCGCCGGCGGCCAATTATGCCGACTGTTTCGTGCGCGATTTCGTCTCCTCCGCCCTGGTGTTCCTGCTCGACGGGCGTCCGGAGATCGTGCGCAATTTCCTGCAGCTCACGCTGAAGCTGCGCGACAAGCAGGCCGAGATCGCCGGCCATCGCATGCTGCCGCGCGTGATGCCGGCGAGCTTCAAGATCATCACCCACCCCGACGGGCGCGAGGAGATCGACGTCGATTTCGGCGACCGCGCCATCGGCCGCGTGGCGCCCGTGGACTCCATGATGTGGTGGATCCTGCTGCTGCAGGCCTATGTGCACACCACCGGGGATCGCGCATTCGCGCATTCGCCGGACTGCCAGCGCGGCATCCGCAGCATCATGAACATCTTCCTGCGCGACCGCTTCGAGGTCTTCCCCACGCTGCTGGTACCGGACGGCTCCTTCATGATCGACCGGCGCATGGGCGTGTACGGTCATCCACTGGAGATCCAGGCGCTGTTCTACGGTGCGCTGGAGGCGGCGCAGCGCCTGCTCGACCCCGCCGATGTGGAGAACCACCCGGTGATCGAGGAGTCCGCCACACGCCTCACCCAGCTCAAGACCTACGTGCACGACTTCTACTGGCTGGACCTCGGGCGGCTCAACGAGATCCACCGCTACGAGACCGAGCTCATCGGTCATGACGCCATCAATGCGCTCAACATCTATCCCGAGAGCATCCCGGACTGGCTGCCCGGCTGGCTGCCGGACGATGCCGGCTACCTGGTCGGCAACATCGGGCCGGGGCGCATGGACTTCCGTTTCTTCTCGCTCGGCAACCTGCTCGCCGTGCTCTTCGGGCTGGCCAGCGAGGAGCATTCGCAGCGCATCCTCGATGTCTTCGTCGGCCGCTGGGACGATCTCGTCGGCACGATGCCGGTGAAGATCTGCTATCCGGCGATGGAGGGCGAGGAGTGGCGGCTGCTCACCGGGTCCGATCCCAAGAACATCCCCTGGTCGTATCACAACGGCGGCAACTGGCCGGTCTTGCTGTGGGCGCTCACCGGCGCCGCGCTCAAGTACGGGCGCGTGGACCTGGCCAGTCGCGCACACGATTTCGCCGAGCGGCGCCTGGTGAAGGACCAGTGGCCGGAGTACTACGACGGGCGCAACGGTCGGCTGATCGGCCGGCGCGCCAACTTCAACCAGACCTGGTCGGCCACCGCGCTGATCCTGTCGCACAAGTTCATCGAGGACCCGCTGGCGCTCAAGCGCATCGGCTGGCTGTTCGACCGGGAGGAGGAAACCGCAACTCCCGCATGAGGTACTGACAAGCCCAAACCGTGGACCGACGCATGACCGAGAAGAAGGATTCAACCCGGGGCAGGGGACTCTACGTCGCGCTGTTCAGTATTCATGGCCTGATCCGGGGCCAGGACCTGGAGCTGGGACGCGATTCCGATACCGGCGGTCAGACCAAGTACGTCGTCGAGCTGGCGCGAGCGCTGGCCGAGCATCCCGACGTGGAGCGGGTGGACCTGTTCACCCGCCAGGTGGTCGACGCGCGGGTGTCGAAGGACTACGCGCAACCCGTCGAGCAGATCGCCGGCCGTGCGCAGATCGTGCGCATCCCCTGCGGGCCCGAGGGCTATCTCCGCAAGGAGCTGCTCTGGCCGTACCTGCGCGAGTTCATCGACAACATCCTGGGGCATTTCCGCCGCATCGGTCGCATCCCGGACGTGCTGCACGGGCACTATGCCGACGCCGGGCATGTCGCCACCCAGCTCGCCCGCCTGCTCGGCGTGCTGCTGGTGCAGACGGGGCATTCGCTCGGACGCGTCAAGCGCGAGCGGCTGCTGAAGAGCGGGCTTTCGGAGGCGGAGATCGAGGCCTCCTACAACATGTCGCAGCGCATCGCCGCCGAGGAGGAGGTGCTGGCGCATGCGAACCTCGTCATCACCAGCACCAGCCAGGAGGTCGAGCAGCAGTACGCGGTGTACGAGCACTACCGCCCCGAGCGCATGCTGGTGAACCCGCCCGGTACCGATCTCGAACACTTCCATCCCCCGCGGCGCGGCGACTATCCCGGTACGGTGCTGGGCGAGATCAACCGCTTCCTGCAGCAGCCGAAGAAGCCCATGGTGTTGGCCCTCTCGCGACCCGACCCGCGCAAGAACATCGGCACCCTCATCCATGCCTTCGGCGGCAACCAGCGTCTGCGCGACCTGGCCAACCTCGTGATCGTCGCCGGCTCGCGCGACGACATCCGCGAGATCGACGAGGATGGTCCGCGCGAGGTGCTCACCGAGATGCTGTTGCTGATCGACCGGTACGATCTCTACGGGCAGGTCGCCTACCCCAAGCACATCGACTTCGACTCGGTGGCCGAGATCTACCGCATTGCGACCCGCTCCAAGGGCGTGTTCGTCAATCCCGCCTATACCGAACCCTTCGGTCTCACCCTGATCGAGGCCGCCGCCAGTGGCCTGCCCATGGTGGCGACCAACGACGGTGGCCCACGCGACATCCGCGAGTACTGCCGCAACGGTCTGCTCGTCGACCCCTACGACGCCAAGGCCATGGGCGAGGCCATCCTCGAGGTGGTGGCGGACAAGGAGCAGTGGCGCAAGTACTCCGCGCGCGCCGTGCGTGGCGCCCACGAACACTTCTCCTGGAGCGGGCATGCGCGCAAGTACGTGAGCAAGCTGAAGAAACTCATCGGACCGAAGCGCGCGGGCAGCGAGCGCTGGAACCGGCTCACCGTCGTCGATCACGCACTCATCAGCGACATCGACAACACCCTGATCGGCGACCGGGCCGCGCTGCGTGAACTGCTGCAGACGCTGAAGTCACAGCGCGACCATATCGCCTTCGGCGTCGCCACCGGCCGGCGCCTGGAGCTCACCCTGGAGGCGCTGAAGGAATGGAAGGTGCCGATCCCGGACGTGCTCGTCACCTCCGTGGGATCGGAGATCTATTACGGCCCCAACCTGGTGCAGGACGAGGGCTGGGCCGAGGTGATCGACCACGAATGGGATCGCGAGGCGCTGCAGGCGCTGCTCGATCCGCTCCCCGGCCTGCGGCTGCAGGCCGAGATCGACCAGCGGCGCTTCAAGCTGAGCTACTTCATCGATCCCGGGAAGGCCTGGCCCGTCGAGGACATCGAGGGGCTGATGAAAAAACACGGCCTGAAGGCCCGGGTGATCTTCTCGCACGGCGAGTTTCTGGATCTGCTGCCTGCGCGCGCCTCCAAGGGGGCGGCCATCGAGTACGTTGCCCGCAAGTGGGGGCTCGCGCTCGATCACGTG
The DNA here is from genome assembly GCA_033839185.1 of Gammaproteobacteria bacterium. GTDB lineage: Bacteria > Pseudomonadota > Gammaproteobacteria > SpSt-1174 > SpSt-1174 > SpSt-1174. The sequence goes on along the minus strand of JAJLKJ010000109.1, from coordinate 5,798 downwards.
CTGGTGGCGGGTGATTCCGGCAACGACCGCGACATGCTGGAGGGGCCGGCCCTGGGGGTGGTGGTCGGCAATCATGCCGAGGAGCTCAAGTCACTGGCCGCGCAGGACAAGCTCTATTTCGCCAGCGCCACCCATGCCGGCGGCATCCTGGAAGGACTCAGGCATTACGGGTTTGTGGGGGAGACGTGAGGCGTGAGGGGATAGTCGTTAGGCGAAAAGTCTAGGCGCCACAGAGGGCACAGAGGCCACAGAGATAAACCGCAAAGCATTCTTCCTCTGTGATCTCTGTGCCCTCTGTGGCGATTCGACTTTATGCCTTACGCCCCACTGCCTAGCGCGCCTCGGTCTTCGTGGCGCCGCAGCGGGCGCAGCGGTAGAGGGTGACGAGCCTGCCCTGTTTGACGTCGAACTGGTTTTCCTTCACCACCTCCCACTTGTGGAAGTTGGAGCGGCAGAGGATCTTCTTGCCGTGTTTCTCGCTTGCCGTCCTGCGCCGGAAGGGGACGACGTCGCCCATCAGTCCTTGCCTCCGCCGTGACAGGGTGGCGAGGCGGGCACCGCGCCGGCGCGTTCGAAGTACTCGTCGGGCGTGTACGTGTGCAGGGCGATGGCGTGCACCGGGCCGGCCAGTTCCTCGGCCAGCAGGGCGTTGATCATGCGGTGGCGCGCCAGCAGCATCTTGCCGGTGAAGGCGTCCGATACCACGGTGATCTTGAAATGGGATTCCGAGCCCGGCGGCACGTTGTGCATGTGGCTCTCGTTCACGACCTCGAGCACGCTGGGGCTGAGCGCCTCGTCGAGCCGGGACTGGATCTGTTGCTGGATGCTCATGCGGTTATCTCCTGGATCGATGCCACGATCGTCGATGTCCGGAGCATACCGCAACCGGCCGGGGGATTGACCCCCGCCGGCATGGGGAAATGCGGCTCAGCGACGCAGTTCGGCGTCGCGATAGTGCACGTCGGTCCAGCAGCGTGGCAGGGCCTCGCCCGAGGGGAAGATCAGGTCGGCCTTGGCAAAGGCTTGTGGTTCCGGCAGGTCCTCGCCCCAGTTGTAGCGGCCCGTGAGTTCGGCGCGCGTGGGATCGAACAGCTCGCCGGTATCGAGCACTTCCACCAGGTGATTGGACTTCTTCTCGCGCAGGAACATGGGCGGTCTCCTTCTGTCGTCGAGCCTGAATCGTTCAGGTCATATAGACAGTATGGCCGCCCGGGCCGGCTTTGCAATTGATGCGGGTCATGCCCCCGCGCCCGGCTTATTGCAGTGCGGACAGCACTCACCGGGACGGTAGTCCGGCGAGGCCTGTTCGGCCGTGGTGACGGCCGACTGGCAGGACGTGCAGATGACCGCGCCGCCGGGGGTGAGATCGGGCCTGAGCCCCACGCGCTCGTCGAAGACGAAGCATTCGCCGGTCCAGTGGTCGCCGCCCACCTCGGCGAAGTAGTTGAGGATGCCGCCTTCGAGCTGGTAGACCTCGGTGTAGCCCTCGCCGAGCAGGAAGGGCGAGGCCTTCTCGCAGCGCACGCCACCGGTGCAGAACATCACGACGGGCTTTTGTTTCAGTTCCTCGGGCAGGGCGCGCACGGCCTGCGGGAACTCGCGAAAGCCGCCGATCTGCGGGTCGATGGCGTTCTCGAAGGTGCCCAGGCGCACCTCGTAGTCGTTGCGGGTGTCGAGCACCACGAAGTCGCGGCCCTCGTCGTACCAGCGCCTGAGTTCGGCCGGGCTGATGGTCGGGCCGGTGAAGCGCGCGGGGTCGATGCCGGGCATGCCGAAGCTGATGATCTCCCGCTTGAGCTTTACCAGCAGGCGGCCGAAGGGCGGCGTGTCGACAAGGCTCTCCTTGAAGGCGAGGTCGGCCAGGCGCGGGTCCTCGCGCAGCGTGGTCTTGATCGCCTCGATGGCCTCGCGCGGGCCGGCCAGCATCACGTTGATGCCCTCCGGGGCGAGCAGGATGGTGCCGAGCAGGCCCAGGGCCTCGCAGCGTGCCTTCAGCGGGTCGCGCAGCGCGCGGTAGTCGGGCAGGTCGGTGAAGCGGTAGCCCGCGATGTGGATCGTGGCGCCGGACGGTTCGTGCTGGGGGATCATGTCTGCTAGTGTGCTGGCCATCAGGGGCGCTATGATCGCCCAGCCGACCTTTACGCTCAACCGCCACGGGTAACGCATGAAACAGGCCAATCCCCAGACCGTGTATCTCAAGGACTACCAGCCCCCCGCCTACTGGGTGGACCGCGTCGAGCTGCGCTTCGAGCTGGGCGAGGAACAGGCGCGGGTGCATTCCCGGCTGGCGCTGCGCCGGCGCGAGGGCGTGGCCGACGATGCCCCGCTGGTGCTGGACGGCGAGGACCTGGCGTTGAAGGCGCTGGCGCTGGACGGCGAGGTGCTGGCCGCCGATCGCTACCGGGTGGACGAGACCTCGCTGGTGGTCGAGGCCGTGCCGGCGGTCTTCACCCTGGAGGTGGAGACCGTCCTGCGTCCGCAGGACAACACGCGCCTGGAGGGGCTGTACCGTTCCGGCGGGCTCTTCTGCACCCAGTGCGAGGCCGAGGGCTTTCGGCGCATCACCTATTTCCCCGACCGGCCGGACGTGATGGCGTGCTACACCACCACCCTGGTGGCCGACCCCTCGGCCTGCCCGGTACTGCTCTCCAACGGCAACTGCATCGACAGCGGCGTGCTGGACGATGGCCGTCATTACGCCACCTGGGAGGACCCGTATCCCAAGCCCTCCTACCTGTTCGCCCTGGTGGCCGGGCAGCTCGATTACGTCGAGGGTCGTCATGTCACGGCCTCGGGGCGTGACGTGACGCTGCGCGTCTACGTGGAGCCGCACAACATCGACAAGTGCGACCATGCCCTGGCGTCGCTGAAGAAGGCCATGGCATGGGACGAGCAGCGCTTCGGCCTGGAATACGATCTGGACATCTACATGATCGTGGCGGTGGACGACTTCAACATGGGCGCCATGGAGAACAAGGGGCTCAATATCTTCAACTCCAAGTACGTGCTGGCCCGTCCCGATACGGCCACCGACGCCGACTACGTCGCCATCGAGGCGGTGATCGCGCACGAGTATTTCCACAACTGGACCGGCAACCGCGTGACCTGCCGCGACTGGTTCCAGCTGAGCCTGAAGGAAGGCCTCACGGTGTTCCGCGACCAGGAGTTCACGGCCGACATGCACTCGGCCGCGGTCAAGCGCATCGACGACGTGCGCATGCTGCGCACCCACCAGTTCGCCGAGGACGCCGGCCCCATGGCCCACCCCGTGCGGCCCGATGCCTACATCGAGATCAACAATTTCTACACCGTCACCGTGTACGAGAAGGGGGCCGAGGTGGTGCGGCTGTACCAGACGCTGCTGGGGCGCGAGGGGTTCCGCCGCGGCATGGATCTGTATTTCGACCGCCACGACGGCCAGGCGGTGACCACCGACGACTTCCGTGCCGCCATGGCCGATGCCAATGGCGCAGACCTCGCGCAGTTCCAGCGCTGGTACGACCAGGCCGGTACCCCGGTGGTCAGGGCCGAGGGACGCTGGCTGCCCGACGAGCAGGTCTTCGAGCTGCGGCTTGCCCAGTCCTGTCCGCCCACGCCGGGACAGTCCGAGAAGCGGCCCTTCCTGATCCCGGTGGCCGTGGGCCTGCTGGGGGCGGACGGGCGCGATCTGCCGCTGGTCCTGGAGGGCGAAACCGGGGAGGGTGAGACCACCCGTGTGCTGCGTCTCACCCGGGCCGAGCAGGTCTTCCGCTTTACCGGCATCACCGAGGCGCCGGTGCCGTCGCTGCTGCGCGGTTTCTCCGCACCGGTCAATCTCGAGTTCGAGCAGACGCCCGAGGCGCTGATGTTCCTCATGGCCCACGACACCGACAGCTTCAACCGCTGGGAGGCGGGACAGCGCCTGGCGCTCAACGCCATCGAGTGCCTGCTCGAGGAATACGGCCACCAGCATGCCCTGGGCCTGGAGCCGGCCTTCATCGATGCCTTCCGCGCCGTGCTGCTGGACGAGGCGGCCGACCCGGCGCTCATCGCCGAGGCCCTGGCCCTGCCTTCCGAGGCCTACCTGGCCGAGCGCTTCACACCGGCCGATCCGGAGGCGATCCATGCCGTGCGCCGCTTTGTGCGCCGCACCCTGGCGGCCACCCTGCGTGACGTGTTCCAGGATACCTACGACGCCCTGAAGAATGACGGCCCGTACAGTGCCGAAGCGGCGGCCATCGGCCGGCGGGCGCTGAAGAACCTGTGCCTCTCGTACCTGGCCGAACTGGACGATGCCGACATCCACGAGCAGAGCTATGCGCAGTTCGCCCGGGCCGACAACATGAGCGACCAGCTCGCCGCCCTGCGTGCGCTGGCGGACAGCGAGAGCGAGGAGGGCGAGCGTGCCCTGGCTGAGTTCGAGGCCCGCTGGCGTGACGACCCGCTGGTGCTGGACAAGTGGTTCGGCATCCAGGCCATGTCGCGCCGGCCCGATACCCTGGCGCGGGTGCGGCAGCTGATGGGCCATCCCGGGTTCTCGATGCGCAATCCCAACCGCGTGCGCGCCCTCATCGGCGCCTTCACCAGCGGCAACCCGCTGCGTTTCCATGCAGCCGACGGCAGCGGCTATGACTTCCTGGCCGAACGCGTGCTGGAGCTCGATGCCCTGAACCCGCAGGTGGCGGCGCGGCTCGTGAAGCCGCTGACGCGCTGGCGTCATTACGAGCCTGGCCGCAGTGCCCGGATGCGCGCGGCGTTGCAGCGGGTGGGCGAGCGAGAGGGCCTGTCGCGGGACGTCTACGAGATCGTCTCCAGGGGGCTGGCCGACTGAGTCGGACGGAGTATCCGCCCGATCCATGCGGTATTTGCGCGCGATTCGTGTATAATGCGGGGCCTCGCCGGCGGGGCAACCCCGTCAGGCGATTCCCCCGGGCCTGATTCCCGCTTCGCCTGCTTCGCGCCACGCGCGCGATGGTTCGAGAGCCCTCCGGCGCACCGCCGCCCTCTCCACCGGCAATGGCCCGAGTCCTCTCATGGTCTGTTGCAGATAAGGAGCGCGCATTGTCCAACCGGAGACCGGCCTGGCTGACGAGTCTTTTCCCCTTTCTTATCTGGTGGCCGCGTGTCAATGCCACAACCCTCAGGGCCGACGGCATGGCCGGGCTTACCGGTGCCATCGTGGTACTGCCCCAGGGTGTCGCCTTTGCCGTCATCGCCGGCATGCCGCCCGAGTATGGCCTCTACGCCGCCATGGTGCCGGCCATCATCGCCGCACTGTGGGGCTCTTCCTGGCACCTGGTGTCGGGGCCGACCACGGCGGCCTCCATCGTCCTGTTCTCCGGACTCAGCGCCCTGGCCGAGCCGGCCACGGCGGAATACGTGACGCTCGCCATCACGCTCACCTTCATGGTGGGGGTGACGCAGTTGGTTATGGGCGTGGTGCGCATGGGCACGCTGGTCAACTTCATCTCGCACTCGGTGGTCATCGGTTTTACCGCCGGTGCGGCCCTGCTTATCGCGCTCAACCAGCTGAAGAACTTCTTCGGCGTGGAGATCGCACGCGGGCTGATGTTTCACGAGGTCTTCATCAGCTTCTATGGCCAGCTCTCTGACATCAATCCCTATATCACCGGGGTGGCCCTGGTCACGCTGATCAGCGGCATCCTGGTCAAGCGCTTCCTGCCGCGCATCCCCTACATGATCGTGGCCATGGTCGTGGGCAGCCTGGTCTCGGTGGTGCTGAACCTGCTCTATGGCCAGGAACACACCGGCATCGAGACCGTCGGTGCGCTGCCGGCACAGCTGCCACCGCTGTCGGC
>JAJLKJ010000108.1:0-2220 GCA_033839185.1 Gammaproteobacteria bacterium | reverse complement strand
GATGACGATCGGGGCGGTTTTTCTCTGCGACCTCTCTTGCCTCTGTGGCAAGACCCGCTGTCAGCTCACCCTAGCAGCAACCGCTCCAGTATCCCTTCGTAGATCGCGCTCAGGGTATCCAGGTCGTCCACCCGCACGTGTTCGTTGCGCTGGTGGATGGTGGCGTTGAGCGGCCCGAGTTCGAGGACCTGGGCGCCGGTGGGGGCGATGAAGCGGCCGTCGGAGGTGCCGCCGGCGGTGGAGAGTTCGGTGTCGGTACCGGTCTGCTCGCGGATGGCGGCGACGGCGGCCTCCACCAGTTCGCCTTCGGGGGTGAGGAAGGGGTGGCCGGAGAGGGTCCACTCCAGGTCGTAGCGCAGGCCGTGCCGGTCGAGGATGTCGTGCACGCGCTGCTTGAGCTCGGCCTCGGTGGTCTCGGTGCTGAAGCGGAAATTGAACAGCGCCACGGCCTCGCCGGGGATGACGTTGTTGGCCCCGGTGCCGGCGTTGAGGTTGGAGACCTGGAAGGTGGTGGGCGGGAAGAACTCGTTGCCCTGGTCCCATGTCTGCGCGGCCAGCTCGGCCAGTGCCGGGGCCAGGCGATGAATGGGGTTCTCGGCGAGATGGGGGTAGGCCACGTGGCCCTGCTTGCCGTAGACGGTGAGCGTGCCCGAGAGCGAGCCGCGCCGGCCGTTCTTGATCACGTCGCCGACCTTCTCGGTGCTGGAGGGTTCGCCCACCAGGCACCAGTCGATCTTCTCGTTGCGCGCCTCAGCACCTCGACCACCTTCACCGTGCCGTTGATCGAGGGGCCTTCCTCGTCGCTGGTGATGAGGAAGGCGATGGAGCCGTTGTGTTCCGGGTGGGCGGCGACGAAGCGCTCCACCGCCGTGGTCATGGCGGCGATGCTGCCCTTCATGTCGGCCGCGCCGCGCCCGTAGAGCAGGCCGTCGCGGATCTCGGGGGCGAAGGGCGGGCTGTCCCACTTCTCCAGCGGGCCAGGCGGTACCACGTCGGTGTGGCCGGCGAAGCAGAACAGCGGCCCGCTGTCGCCGCGGCGCAGCCAGAGGTTGTCCACGTCCGCGAAGCGCAGCTTCTCGGCCCGGAAGCCGAGGCCTTCCAGGCGCTGGATCAGCAGGTCCTGGCAGCCTTCGTCCTGCGGCGTGACGGAGGGACGGCGGATGAGGTCGATGGCGAGGTCGAGGGTGGCGGTCATGGGTGGCTTGATGGTTGATGAATGGGCTTAGCGTATCACGCGAACAGGCCGGCGTAGGCCTGGTCCGAGAAGCCGACCACGCGGCGCTCGCCGAGGTCCAGCACCGGGCGCTTGATGAGCGCGGGGTGTTCGAGCATAAGCGCGATGGCGGCGGCCTCGTCGATGGACTCGCGCACATCGGCGGGCAACTGGCGCCAGGTGGTACCGCGCCGGTTCACCAGCGCCTCCCAGCCGAGCTCGCTCACCCAGCCGCGCAGACGCACCTCGTCGAGCCCGTCGGCGCGAACGTCATGAAAGCGGTAGTCGACACCGTGCGCGTCCAGCCACTTGCGGGCCTTCTTCACGGTGTCGCAGTTTTTGATGCCGTAGAGGATAGTCACGGGTTACAAGTCGCAAGTTGTAGGAGCGGTGTTTATGCCCTCTGGGTGCAAGCCGCGACAGGGATGGCACATTGCCATGCATGGGCATCGCGCCTTGCAGCGCTCCTACGAAACTCTTGTCCTTAGATGTCGCGCAGCAGTTCGTTGATGCCGACCTTGCCGCGGGTCTTTTCGTCGACCTTCTTGACGATGACGGCGCAGTAGAGGCTGTACTTGCCGTCCTTGGAGGGCAGGTTGCCGGAGACGACGACGGAGCCCGCGGGGACGCGGCCGTAGTGGATCTCGCCGGTCTCGCGGTCGTAGATCTTGGTGGACTGGCCGATGTACACCCCCATGGAGATGACCGAGCCTTCCTCGACGATGACGCCCTCGACGATCTCGGAGCGGGCGCCGATGAAGCAGTTGTCCTCGATGATGGTGGGTGCGGCCTGCAGGGGCTCGAGCACGCCGCCGATGCCCACACCGCCGGAGAGGTGCACGTTCTTGCCGATCTGGGCGCAGGAGCCGACGGTGGCCCAGGTGTCGACCATGGTGCCGGAGTCGACGTAGGCGCCGATGTTGACGTAGGAGGGCATGAGCACGGTGCCGGAGGCGATGTAGGAGCCCTTGCGCGCAGTGGCGGGCGGCACGACGCGGGCGCCGCCC
>JAJLKJ010000107.1:0-19199 GCA_033839185.1 Gammaproteobacteria bacterium | reverse complement strand
CAGCACTTCGGCAAGGTGGACTTCGAGCAGATCATCCTCTCGCCCGAGTACGAACTGCGCGTCGAGCGCACGCCGGTCAACGGCTATCCCCTGCGGCTGCGCAACAGCCTCATCATCGGCCTGCCGGTGCTGGAATCGCTCTCGGCACCCCAGCTGCAGGTACTGCTCGCCCGCGAGGTCGGCTACCTCGCCCAGGCCCGCCGCCGTCCAGGCGCCTGGCTGATGGCCGTCGACGACATCAGCCGCGCCTATCGCAGACACTACCGGGCCGGCTGGGGCCCGCAGCAGCTGCTGCCGCGCCTGTTCTACGCCCTGCACGCGCCCGTCTATGCATGGATGAGTCAGGAACACGGCCGCCAGGAACAGCGTCTGGCCAACCATCATCCGATGGAGCTGATCAACGACGACGTGGTCGCCCAGGCCCTGGTCAGCGACCACTTCGCCCAGTATGTCATGCACCACCAGTACTGGCCGGCCATCTACAAGGGCGCCCAGCGTCACCCGACGCCCAAGCATCCGCCCTACCTCAACCTGGAAAACTACATGCGCCGCGCCTACCGCAAGGGCGCCAGCGCCTACTGGCTGACCCACGTGCTCGGCCATTACCAGAAGACGCCGCATGGCCCCACGCTCGCCGAGCACCTGCAGGAGATCGGTCACAGCCGCATCCCCGAGCCGCGCGGTTTCGACCAGCCCGCCTCGCGCCAGCTCCTGCCGGCCCGCCTCGATGCCATCCGCGTCCAGATGGATCGCGCCTGGCTGGACGAGAACCTCGCGGCCTGGAAGCAGCAGTACAGCCAGAACCAGCGTCAGTGGGAGCGCATGAAGCAGCTGATCGTGCAGGCCCAGAACGGGCGCCTGTCGGCGGAGGATGCCTGGGAATGTGCGCAGCTCATCCAGGCCCAGCTCAATGATCGCCAGGAAGTGAGCGGCTATTACCGCCAGCTCCTCACCGCCTGCCCCGACTGCGCCCGGCTGCACTACTTCATCGGCCGCTATCTGCTGGCGGGTAACGAAGAGGACGGGGTACAGGCCATCGAGTCGGCCATGCACCAGGATGCGGGCTACGTGCCGGACGGCTGCCAGCTGATCACGCGCTACCTGATGCGCACGGGGCAGCGCAAGGCCGCCCAGGAATACCGGCGCAAGGCGCTCGCCTACGGGGTGACGGCTGCCGACTGAACGCGCATCGCCTCAGTCAGGGCAGGTGACGCCCGTCGAAGACATCGCAGTCGAGGGCGAAGGGATCCACGCCCTCGATGCAGCCCAGGTTGGCGCGATAATGTCCTGGCACGCGGGCGGTGATGTGGAAGGGATAGATGCCGCAGCGGCGGCAGAAGTAGTGCTTGGCGGTCGCGGCCCCGAACTCGTACAGCCCCAGGGCGCCCTCCTCGGCCTCGATGTAAAAGCGCTCCGGCGGGATCGCCTCGGGCGTCATCATCGCGCCCTTGCGCGCGCAGATCGAGCAGTTGCAGCGCAGACCGCGCGTGATCGGCTCCCCTTCGAAATGGAAGCGCACGGCCCCACAGTGACAGCTGCCGGCATATTGCATCATCCTGCCCTCCCTGGGCCCTTGTTGTCCCGTCGGGACGCTTGCCGCTACTTGCCGGCCGACTTGCCCTTCGCGACGATGTAGTCGGTCACCGCGAACAGTACCCCCGAGACGACAAAGGTGAGGTGGATGATCACCTTCCACATCAGCGTCTCCTGGCTGACATCGGCGGCATTCACGAAGGCCTTGAGCAGCTCGATGGCGGAGATGGCGACGATGGCGCCGATGAGCTTGATCTTGAGGTCCGAGAAACCGACCTTGCCCATCCAGCCCGGGCGGTCCTCATGGTCGCCCAGCGCGAACTTGGAGACGAAGTTCTCGTAGCCGCTGAGCGCGATGATCAGCAGCAGACCGGCCAGCAGGGCGACGTCGACCAGCGTGAGGATGCTGACGATGGACTCCTGCGACGTGAGCGTGAACAACCCGCCGAGCAGGTGCCAGAGCTCCTTGAAGAACTTCACCAGCAGGGCGATCACGGCCACCATCAGGCCGGCGAAGAGCGGCGCCAGCAGCCAGCGGCTGCCGAACAGGGCGGCCTCGAAGAAATGCTCGAGTTTTTTCATCATGTGATTATTGTCTCGTCCGTGCATGAGGCGATTGATCGATTCTGCCACCAAGGCCCGCCACGAAAAAGGCCCCGGTTCATCGATCCGGGGCCTTTTCCATGACGGCTAGATGAAACACTGCTCAGTCGGTCATGTTGTCCATGATCGAGCGTTTCACCTCGTCCAGGGTCGCGTCCACTGTCAGCACCGGTGCGGTGGACTGCTTGATGGCCGTGTCCGGATCCTTGAGGCCGTTGCCGGTCAGGGTGCAGACCACGCTGCTGCCCTCGGGGATCTTGCCGTTCTTGATGTCACGCATCGCACCGGCCAGCGAGGCAGCGGAGGCCGGCTCGCAGAACACGCCCTCGGTCTCGGCCAGCAGCTTCTGTGCAGCGAGGATCTCCTCGTCCGTGCACTCGTCGAACCAGCCGCCGGACTCCTCCTTCACCTTCCAGGCCATGTCCCAGCTCTGCGGGTGGCCGATGCGAATGGCGGTGGCCACCGTCTCCGGGTTGTCGACCATGTGGCCGCGCATGAAGGGCGCGGAACCCGCGGCCTGGTAGCCGATCATCCGCGGACGGTTGCCGACGATGGCGCCGCCGGCGTACTTGCAGTGCCCCTTGCAGAAGGCGCAGGACTCGGTGACGTGATCGCCGGAGGCCGAGGAATACTCGCAGTAGCCGATCCAGTGCGCGGTGATGTTGCCCGCGTTGCCCACCGGCAGGCAGTGGTAGTCCGGGGCGCGCCCCAGCTCCTCGATGATCTCGAACGCGGCGGTCTTCTGCCCCTGCAGGCGATAGGGATTGATGGAGTTGACGATGGTGACCGGGGCCTGCTCGGCCACCTCCTTCACCAGGCGCATGCCGTCGTCGAAGTTGCCCTTGATCTGGATGGTGACCGCACCGTACATCATGGCCTGGGCCAGCTTGCCCATGGCGATCTTGCCGTCGGGGATCAGCACGAAGGCGGTGATGCCGGCCCGCGCCGCGTAGGCCGCCGCTGCCGCGGAGGTGTTGCCGGTGGAGGCGCAGATGATGGCCTTGCTGCCCTCTTCGACCGCCTTGGTCACGGCCATGGTCATGCCGCGGTCCTTGAACGAACCCGTGGGATTCAGCCCCTCGAACTTGACGTAGATGTCCACGTCCTTGCCCAGTTTCGCCGGGACGTTGTGCAGGCGGATCAGCGGGGTGTTGCCCTCGCCCAGGCTGATGATGCGCGTGTCGTCGTGCACCGGAAGGCGGTCGCGGTAGCGCTCGATCAGGCCGGTATAACGGGGTCGAAAAGGCATGGGATTTTCCTGTTGATTCAGATGGCGATAAACGGGTTTGACGTCAGGTCGGGATGAACTTCAGGGCCTCGACACGGATCCGGGTCACCGGGGCGTTCACCACGTCCAGGGCCTCGATCTCGACGATGGCCGCGTTCATCTCGCGCTCGATCACACGCTGCGTCAGGAGGATGATATCAGCATCCACCATACCCTCCAGCGGCTCCTTCTGCACGAAGGCCTCGATGCTGATGCCCCGGGCGCCCAGGATGCGCGTGATCTCGGCCAGCACGCCCGGCTTGTCGCTGGCGTTCATGCGCAGGTAGTAGGCCGTCTCGACCTCCTCGATGGGCAGGATCGGCGCATCGGAGAGCGCGTCCGGCTGGAAGGCCAGGTGCGGCACCCGGTTCTCGGGGTCGGAGGTGAGCGTGCGCACCACGTCCACCAGGTCGGCCACCACCGCGGATGCCGTGGGCTCGGCGCCCGCACCGGCACCGTAGTACATGGTGGGCCCGACGGCATCGCCGAACACCAGCACGGCATTCATCACGCCGTCGACGTTGGCGATGAGCCGGCGGTGCGGCACCAGGGTGGGATGCACGCGCAGCTCGAATCCCCTGGGTGTGCGGCGCGCCACGCCCAGGTGCTTGATGCGATAACCCAGCTCGCCGGCGAAGGCCACGTCCTCACTGGTGATGCGGGTGATGCCCTCGGTGTAGACCTTCTCGAACTGCAGTGGGATACCGAAGGCGATGGAGGCCAGGATGGTGAGCTTGTGGGCGGCGTCGATGCCCTCCACGTCGAACACCGGGTTGGCCTCGGCATAGCCCAGGGCCTGGGCCTCGCGCAGCACGTCATCGAAGTCGCGACCCTTGTCGCGCATCTCGGTGAGGATGAAGTTGCCGGTGCCGTTGATGATGCCGGCCAGCCACTGGATGCGGTTGCCCGCCAGGCCCTCGCGGATCGCCTTGATGATGGGAATACCCCCGGCCACGGCCGCCTCGAAGGCCACCATCACGCCCTTTTCCTGGGCGCGGGCAAATATCTCGTTGCCATGCAGGGCGATCAGGGCCTTGTTGGCCGTGACCACGTGCTTGCCGTTGTCGATGGCCTGCATCACCAGCTCGCGGGCGAGATCGTAACCGCCGATCAGCTCGACGATGATCTGCACGTTCGGATCGTTCACCACCTCGAAGGGGTCGTCGGTGAGCGAGATACCGCTGGTGTCACAGATGCGCTCGCGCGAGAGGTCGCGCGCCGAGGCGTGCGTAACCACGATGCCGCGGCCGGCACGGCGGGCGATCTCCTCGGCATTGCGCCTCAGCACGTTGACGGTACCGCCGCCCACCGTGCCCAGGCCCAGCAGGCCTACTTTGACCGGTTCCAAAGACTTGCTCCCAATCTTGCGTTAGTCGGTTTCCAGCAGGCCGTCGTTGCGGAACATCTGGCGGATGCCGCGCAGGGCCTGGCGAGTGCGGTGTTCGTTTTCGATCAGGCTGAAGCGCACGTGATCGTCGCCATACTGGCCGAAGCCGACGCCGGGCGAGACCGCCACCCGGGCCTCCTTGAGGAGTTTCTTGGAGAACTCCAGCGAGCCCATCTCGACGTAGGGCTCCGGGATGCGGGCCCAGACGAACATGGTGGCCTTCGGCTTCTCGACCTGCCAGCCGATGCCGTTGAGTCCGTCGCAGAGCACGTCGCGGCGTTTCAGGTACAGCTTGCGGATGTCCTCGACACAGTCCTGCGGTCCTTCCAGGGCGGTGATGGCCGCCACCTGGATGGGCGTGAAGGTGCCGTAGTCGAGGTAGGACTTCATGCGCGCCAGGGCCGCGACCAGGGTCTTGTTGCCGCACATGAAGCCCACGCGCCAGCCCGGCATGTTGTAGGTCTTGGACAGGGAGTAGAACTCCACCGCCACGTCCTTGGCCCCCGGCACCTGCAGGATGGACGGCGCCTTGTAGCCGTCGAAGACGATCTCGGCATAGGCGATGTCGTGCACCACCCAGATCTGATGTTCGCGCGCGATGGCCACCACCTTCTCGAAGAAGTCCAGTTCCACGCACTGCGCGGTGGGATTGCCCGGGAAGTTCAGGATCAGCATCTTCGGCCGGGGCCAGGAGTCCTTGATGGCCTTCTCCAGCTCGGCGAAGAAGTCCACGTCCGGGGTCATGGCCACGTGGCGGATGTCGGCCCCGGCGATCACGCAGCCGTAGGGGTGGATCGGATAGGCGGGGTTCGGCACCAGTACCGCATCACCCGGCCCCAGGGTGGCCAGCGCCAGGTGCGCCAGGCCCTCCTTCGAGCCGATGGTGACGATGGCCTCGGACTCGGGGTCGAGCTCCACGTCGTACTCGCGCTTGTACCAGGTGGCGATGGCGCGACGCAGGCGCGGGATGCCGCGCGAGACCGAGTAGCGGTGGGTGTCGCCGCGCTGGGCCGCCTCCACCAGCTTGTCGACGATGTGCTGGGGCGTGGGCTGGTCCGGGTTGCCCATGCCGAAGTCGATGATGTCCTCGCCCCGGGCTCGGGCCTTGGCCTTCAGATCATTGACGATATTGAAGACGTAGGGGGGCAGGCGCTTGATTCTCGGAAACTCGTCTATCACCGTGATTTATCCACAAAAGGTCGGGCCCGGGGTAAACGGGCAACATTACTGACGCCGGGAAATGCTGTCAATTGCGCCGACCGGGGCGGTGCGCTGCGCTATAATGCGCGCTTGCGACCGCAACCGTCGGAAATGGCAATGAAATTCACACAGGAATTCGGCGCGGGCACCTACGCCATCACGGCCTACGCCAACGGGCAGATCCGGGTGAACGAGACGGTGCACACCACCAGTCTCATTATCGCACCGGCACGCCTCGATACGGAATGGGCGCCGGAGGTTTTTGAGGACCTGAACACGGAAACCCTGGCCCCCCTGCTCGCCTGGGAGCCCGAGATCGTGGTGCTGGGCACCGGCGAGTCACAGCGCTTCCCGCCCCCGGAGGTGTTCCGGCTGTTCCGCGCGCAGGGCATCGGACTGGAGGTGATGGACACCGGCTCGGCCTGCCGGACCTACAACATCCTGATGGCCGAGGGCCGCCACGTGATGGCCGCCCTGTTGCAGATCTGAGGGGGCTGCGCCCTATTCGTGCAGCAGGTTCTCCTCGGAGAAACCACGGCTCTCCAGGATCTTGCGCAGGCGCTTGAGGGCATCCATCTGGATCTGGCGCACCCGCTCCCGGGTCACGCCCAGCTCGTTGCCCACCTCTTCCAGCGTGCAGCGCTCGTAGCCGTGCAGGCCGAAGCGGCGCACGATCACCTCACGCTGCTTCTCGTCCAGCTCCATCAGCCAGTGGTCCACGTAGTCGTGCACGTCCTGGTCCTGGATCAGCTCGGCGGGCTCGGGCATGTGCTCGTCGGGGATCACGTCCAGCAACGGACGATCGCTGTCCTTGCCGATGGGCAGGTCCACGGAGGTGGCGCGCTCGCTCAGGTTCAGCAGGCGCTTCACGTCGTCCGGCGACTTGTTGAGCTCGCGGGCGACCTCGTCCGGGGTGGGTTCGTGCTCCAGCTCCTGCGCCAGACGCCGGGCGGTACGCAGGTAGCTGTTGAGTTCCTTGATGACGTGGATCGGCAGGCGGATGGTGCGTGTCTGGTTCATCAGCGCACGCTCGATGGTCTGGCGTATCCACCAGGTCGCGTAGGTGGAGAAGCGGAAACCGCGCTCCGGGTCGAACTTCTCCACGGCGCGGATGAGACCGAGATTCCCCTCCTCGATCAGGTCTAGCAGGGCGAGACCGCGGTTCATGTAGCGCCGCGCGATCTTCACGACCAGGCGCAGGTTGCACTCGATCATCTTGCGCCGGCCGGACTCGTCGCCCTTGCGCGCCAGCCGCGAGTAGTAGACCTCTTCCTCGGGGGTGAGTAGCGGGGAGTATTCGATCTCGCTCAGATAGAGGCGCGTGGCATCGAGCTCGCGCTTGGGGACATCGCCGGCGGCATAGACCTTCTTCTCCTCCTCCACGCCCTCGTCGGCCGTGTCCGGGGCCTCCGCCTGTGCATTGAGGTCGAGCTCGGACTCCGCCTGCTCCTCGTCCTCGGCCTCATCGACATCCTCGTCCTTCACGTCGTCGTCCATGCCACGAGGCATGCCTTTCTTCAGCCGGGTCGAGTCCTTCTTCCTGCGCTGCTTGGACGGCATTGCAGATCAGCTCCCATGGTGGCGGTGGCTTGCGACTAACGTGCGGGAAGGTATTTCAGGGGATCGACCGGGCGACCGTCACGCCGTATCTCGAAATGCAGCATGACGCGATCGGTTCCGGTATCGCCGAGTTTCGCGATCTGCTGACCGGCCTCGACGATGTCACCCTCCTTCACCAGCAAACTGCTGTTGTGCGCGTAGGCACTCAGATAATTCTTGTTATGGTTGATGATGATAAGCTGGCCGTATCCGAGAAGTCCACTCCCGCTGTAGACCACTTCGCCCCCCGCCGTGGCCATCACCGGCTGCCCCTTTTTGCCACTGATGGCAATGCCCTTCTTGCCGGCGTTTTCCTGCGAAAACCGGCGTATTACCTCACCCTCGGTGGGCCATAACCAGCGACCCGGCGCCGGTGCCGCGGCCACCTTGCCCGTGGTGGTGGTGACGGTCGGCCGGGAGACGGAGGCGGTCGATGTCGATGCGGGTGCGCGCGTCGCGATCGGCTCGCGCGGCGCACTGCCGGCCTGACTGGCGGTGGCGGCACGACGGCTGCGTTCGGCCTGGGCCTGCATCGGATTCATGATCAGGCGCTGACCGGGAAAAATGGTGTACGGCGGGCCGATGCCGTTCCACTGGGCGAGCTCCCGGTGGTCGAGCTTGAAGCGCCAGGCGATGGAATAGAGGGTATCGCCGCGGCGTACGGTGTAGTGATCGGGATACAGCAGGCGGGAACCGCTGGTACTGCAACCGGCCAGCAGCAGGAGCATCAATCCACAGGCGAGAATCCGTAGCGCGCGTTTCATCCCTGCGCCAGCGTAACGAACAACACGGCCAGAACCAACAGGATCACCGAGATCCAGCCGAACCATTCGATGTAACGGCGCACGATGGGGATCATGCTCGGCCCGAGGGTGATGATGAGCACGGCCTCGAGAAAGAAGCGCAGCCCGCGGCCGACGAAGGAGGCCAGCAGAAAGGGCAGCAGCGCGAGCGACAGGGCCCCCGCGGTCACGGTGAAGAGCTTGTAGGGGATGGGCGAGAAACCGGCCACCAGCACGAACCACACCCCCCAGGAGGCGAAGGCCGTCTTCACCTCGTCGAGTCGCGGGCCGTAGCCCAGCTCGTGTATCCAGGGCTCGATGGCCTCGAAGGCGAGGTACCCGATGAGATAGCCGAACAGGCCACCCGCCACCGAGGCCAGGGTGGTGATGAGGGCATAGCGATAGCCCCGCTGCGGCTGCGCCGCGATCATGGGGATGAGCATCACGTCCGGCGGGACGGGAAAGAACGACGACTCGGCGAAGCTCAGGCTGGCCAGGTAACGCGGCGCGTGCCGGTGGGCGGCCAGTCGCATGGCCCAGTCGTAGAGCCGCCCGAAGAGCATCAGCGCACCTCGCCCTGGCAGAAGGGAACGAAGCTCACCGCCTCCACCTCCTGGCGCTCGATGATCTGCCCCTTGCGCTCCAGCAGACACAGCCGCTGGCCCTGCCCTTCCGCCAGCGGGATGAGCATGCGTCCGCCATCGGCGAGCTGTTCCAGCAGTGCCTGCGGGATCTCGTCGGCCGCCGCCGTGGCGATGATGGCGTCGAAGGGGGCCTGCTCCGGCCAGCCCCAGGTGCCGTCGGTGTGACGCATGAAGAAATTACGGTACCCCAGACGATGCACCAGGTCGCGGGTGCGCAGATAGAGGTCGCGGATACGCTCGACGCTGTAGACCTTCTCCACCAGCTGGGCGAGGATCGCGCCCTGGTAGCCCGAGCCGGTGCCGATCTCCAGCACCCGGCGCACGGGCTGTTCGCCGGCCAGCAGGATCTCGGTCATGCGCGCGACGGTATAGGGCTGGGAGATGGTCTGGCGAAAGCCGATGGGCAGGGCCGTGTCCTCGTAGGCGCGACTGGACAGCGCCTCGTCCACGAACAGGTGGCGCGGGGTCTGCCGCATCACCTCCAGCACGCGCTCGTTGCGTATCCCCCGTTCCCGCAGGCGCTCCACCAGACGGTCGCGCGTGCGCTGGGAGGTCATGCCGATGCCCCGGCGGCTCACATCATCGATCAAAGAATATCCCCCAGCCAGTCACCCACGGTGTCCAGCGCCTTGTGGCGTGTCAGATCCACCTGCAGCGGGGTGACGGCGATATACCCCTGTGCAATGGCATGAAAATCGGTGCCCGGTCCCGCATCGGCCTCGGGGCCCGCCGGACCGATCCAGTAGATGGGGCGGCCGCGCGGGTCCGTGCCGCGCACCACCGACTCCGACTTGTGCCGGTAGCCGAGCCGCGTGGAGCGAAAGCCGCGCACCTGCTCCCAGGGGATGTCCGGCACGTTGACGTTGAGGATGGTATCCGAGGGCAGCGGCTGCGCCTGCATGCGGGCGAGCAGCAGCATGGCTGCGCGCGCGGCGGTCTCGAAGTGCCGGCCCTCGAAGGAGGTCAGCGAGACGGCCATGGCCGGCAGACCGAGGAAACGCCCCTCCATCGCGGCCGCCACCGTCCCCGAATACAGCACGTCGTCGCCCAGGTTGGCGCCCAGATTGATCCCGGAGATCACCATGTCCGGCTCCTCCTCCATCAGCCCGGTGATGGCCACGTGCACGCAGTCGGTGGGCGTGCCGTTGACGGCGATGAAGCCGCTGGGCTGGGGCGTGGCGCGCAGGGGGCGGTCCAGCGTGAGCGAGTTGCTGGCGCCGCTTCGGTCGCGATCGGGCGCGACCACCGTGACGCGGGCTACCTGGGCGAGTGCCCGGGCGAGCTCGGCGAGCCCCGGGGCCTGGTAGCCGTCATCGTTGCTGACGAGGATGTGCATGAAGATCCGGCCTTGATATCAGGGTGTTAATATACTGGAATGAACCCGGGCCGCCCATAGTTCTGACCGCCCTCCCCTGGCCACCGGCAGCGACATGACCGATCACGACGACAATCCGGACGATGGCGACATCCACCTCTTTCGCCAGCTGATGGGCGAGGTGGCGCCGCTGCGCCACGACAAGGTGGAACCCCCGCCCTCGCGCCCGGCACCGCGACCGGCACAGTTCCTGGCCGACGAGGCACGCGTGCTCGAGGACATGCTCTCCGACGACTACGACCCGAGCGAGCTGCAGCCGGGCGACATGCTGGCCTTCTGCCGCCCCGGGCTGAAGAAGACCCATTATCGCAAGCTGCGTCGCGGCGAATACGCCCAGACCGCCGAACTCGACCTGCACGGCATGACCGTGCCGCTGGCCCGCGAGGCCCTGGTGACCTTCCTCGACGAGTGCCGGCGCCTCGACGCGCGCTGCGTACGCGTCATCCACGGCAAGGGCCTGCGTTCGAGCAACCAGGGTCCGGTGCTCAAGATCATGGTCAACCGCTGGCTGCGCCAGCGCGACGAGGTGCTGGCCTTCTGCTCGGCGCGACCGGTGGACGGCGGCACCGGTGCCGTCTACGTGCTGCTGCGCCGCTGGCGCGGCACCGGTGATTAAGTCACCGACCCCCTGCCCCGCCCGGCCGTAAGCTCTGCACCACGACCCCTACTGCCTGACCAACCGTCGAGGTGATACACATGTACAAGAAGACGCTTCCCGCCCTGCTGCTGATCGCCGCCCTGCCCGTGGTCGCCGATGACCATGGCCAGCAGGCCGCCATGCCCGACGTCGCCGAGGCACGCGCCCTGGTGAAACAGTTCGGCGGCACGCTCAAGGGTGAACTGGTCGCCGCCATGAAGGCCGAAGGGCCGGTGGCCGCCATCGAGGTCTGCAACACCCGCGCCCCCGAGATCGCCGACAGCCTCTCGCAGGACGGCTGGAAGGTGGCCCGCACCTCGCTCAAGACCCGTAACGACAACAACACCCCGGATGCCTGGGAAAAGACCGTGCTGGAACGCTTCGAGCAGCAGAAGGCGGAAGGCAAGGACGTGGCCACGCTGGAATACAGCGAGGTGGTGGATACCGCGCACGGCACCGAGTTCCGCTACATGAAGGCCATCGGCACCGAGGCGGCCTGCCTCACCTGCCACGGCAGCCAGATCAGCGAGCCGGTGAAGGCCCGCCTGGACGCGCTCTACCCGAACGACAAGGCGCGCGGCTTCAGCGAGGGCGACATCCGCGGCGCCTTCACCCTGCGCCACAGCATGTAGTCCGCCCGGGCGCCAGCGCGCCCGGCCAGAGATCCGGCTAGAGTCCGTTCTCCCCCTCGGCACGCTGTGCATCGCGCAGCGTGCCGAGTTCTCTCAGCACCACCGTGGCATAGGCCCCGGCCGGCAGGGTGAAGGCCAGCTGCAGCGTATCGGCCGCCAGCCACGCGTGTTCCACGTCCGCCAGGCGCAGGCGCAGGGCGCGCCGCTCCTGCCTGAGACCGGCCGCCTCGAGCCCGGCGCACAACCCCGGCCACTCCCCGGCCACCGTCGCCTCCAGCGCGGCCACATTCCCTGTCGATTCCAGCGCCCCCGCCCCCCAGAGCGGGCCGGTCGGGTGCACGTCCAGTTCGGCATGGCGGCGGCGCAGGGTGTCGTCGATGACCGGCGCCTGGAACCAGCTGTGCGTGCCGTCGAGCATCAGCAGCTCGCCGTCCAGCAGCCGGTCCCAGCTCCCTTCCCGCAGGCGCCGATCCAGCACCTGGTTGAAGACCCAGGAGCGGGCCGCCGAGAGATACAGGCCACGGCGCTTGCGGTCGGGCTCGCGCAGACGCCCCTCGAACAGGGCCACGGCCCGGTCCAGGTTGCCGCGCCCGCGCCCGAAGCGCTGCTCGCCGAAGTAATTGGGCACGCCGTGGGCGGCCAGCGCGGCCAGGGCCCCGGACAGTGCCTGCGCATCGCCCTGACAGTCTCGCAGCGCCAGCGTGAAGCGGTTGCCGCTGAGACTGCCGGTACGGATCTTGCGCCGGCCGCGCGTGGCCTCGAGGACCCGGACACCCGCCGGCAGGCCCGACTGCCAGTCGGCCGGCGGGTCCTTGGGGGCGTGTACGCTGAACCACTGCGTGGTCACGGCGTGGCGGTCCTTGAGGCCGGCATAGCCGACCCCGCGCGGCGGCACGCCGATGGCACGGGCCAGGGCACGGCCGACGAAGTCCGTGTTCTCGCCGGTCTTCTCCACCCGCAGCCAGAGGTGCTCCCCCTCGCCCTCGGCGGTGTAGGGCAGGACCTCGTCGACACGGAAATCCCCGGGCTGGTGGCGGATGATGCCGGTGGTCAGCGCTGGTGCCCGCCAGCGCGCCCAGTCGGTGGTCCAGGGTTCAGGAAGATCGCTCATGCGCCCTGCCCCGGCTTTTCCGCGACGTTGTCGCGCAGGTAGACGGGCTGGGCCTCATCGGCCGGCCGGCAGTCGCCGTGGGCATAGGCCCGGGCCGCCAGCCGCTGCATCGCCCGGGCCGCAGGCAGGACCTCCGGCAGGGTCCGCGCGAGCACCGCACCCAGGCGTGCCTGCAGGGCCTCGGCATGCGCGGCAAAGCCGCTGCCGACGCCAACCCAGTCACCCTCCCCCCGCGGGGGCGGCACCGCCTCCGGCGCGCAGACGACCTCCTCGTCCACCGGCTCGGCCACCCCGTCGGCAGCGCGTCGATAACAGCCCCAGTAGACCTCGCCCATGCGCGCATCCAGGGCCGCCATCACCAGCTCCGCCCCCTCGTCGTCCATCACCTGCTGGGCCATGGTCGCCAGGGTGGAGACCGGGATCACGGGCAGCCCGGCCCCGAGCGCGAGGCCCTGGGCCACGCCGGCGGCGATGCGCAGGCCGGTGAAGGAGCCGGGCCCGCGGCCGAAGGCAATGGCATCGAGATCGGCGGCCGTCAGGCCCGCTTCGTCCAGCAGCTCGCCGGCCATGGGCAGGATGAGTTCGGTGTGGCGGCGCGGCGCGAACTCGAAGCGACTCGACACCGTGCCGTCGAGAAACAGCGCGGCGGAACAGGCGTCGGTGGCGGTGTCGATGGCGAGGATCTTCATCAGGCGGTCCTGTCGGTGGCGGCGCGACCGTCGGCCTCGCCGACGGTGAAGAAGGCGGTCACGTCGTTCATGTCGCGGGTGACGGGTACCGGCGGCAGGCTGTCCAGGAAGATGCGCCCGTACTGCTTGGTGCGCAGGCGCGGGTCGCAGAGCATCAGCACGCCGCGGTCGGCGGCGTCGCGGATCAGCCGGCCCACCCCCTGCTTCAGGGCGATCACCGCCTGCGGCAGCTGGTAGTCCATGAAGGGGTTGCCGCCGCCGCTGCGGATGGCGTTGAGTCGCGCCTGCAGCACCGGGTCGCCCGGCGAGGCGAAGGGCAGCTTGTCGATGATGACGCAGCTCAGGGCCTCGCCGCGCACGTCCACACCCTCCCAGAAGCTGCTGGTGCCGAGCAGCACGGCATTGCCCAGGGCGCGGAAACGCTCGATCAGCTCGCCGCGCGGCATGTCGCCCTGGATGAGCAGCGGAAACGGCAGGTGCCCTTCCAGGAGTTCGGCCGCCTCGCGCAGGGCGCGGTGGCTGGTGAACAGCAGGAAGCAGCGGCCGCGACTGGCACGGATCACCGGCAGGGCCGCGTCCACCACCGCGCGGGTGTAGCCCGGGTCGTTGGGCTCGGGCAGACCGCCCGGCAGGTACAGCAGGGCATTGCGGGCATAGTCGAAGGGGCTGTCGAGCTGCAGGGTCTTCGCCTCGGAAAGACCCAGCTGGGAGGCGAAGTGTTCGAAGCGCTCGCCCACCGCCAGCGTGGCCGAGGTGAAGACCCACGCACAGGGATGGGCCGCCAGGCAGCTGTGGAAGAGCTCGGCCACGTCCAGCGGCGTGATGTTGAGGGTGAAGGCGCGGGTGAAGGTCTCGTACCACTGGATGGCGCGCTCGTCCGGGGACTTGAGCCGCTCGAGCCGCTGTTGCGCGAGGTGTGCGCGGCGCAGGCAGGCCTCCAGGCCCTTGCCGCGCTCGGCGCCGAGCTCCAGCGCCTCGGTCAGCGCCGCCAGGCAGTCGCCCAGCTGTTCCAGGCCGTCGGCCACGTCGGGCTTGTGGCGGATGCGTTCCCAGGGCTCGCGCTGCCCGGCCCGGCCCAGGGCCAGGCGCAGGTCCAGCGTGGCCTTCTCCAGGGCCGCCGCGTGCCTGCGGATGGCCTCCATGTCCGGGGCCTCGTTGTGACTCTCGCTGGTGCTGTCGCGGCCGAGCTCCAGCAGCTGGCGGCTGCCCAGGGTCTGGCCGAAGAAGACCGAGGCGATCTCGGGCAGCTGGTGGGCCTCGTCCAGGATCACGGCATTGGCGCTCGGCAGCAGCTCGCCGAAGCCCTCCTCCTTCAGCGCCAGGTCGGCGAAGAAGAGGTGGTGGTTGATCACCACCACGTCGGCCTCCTGCGCCGCGCGGCGGGCCTGCACCACGTGGCAGCGGCCGTAGTCCTCACAGTCCTGGCCGAGGCAGTTGTCGACCGTGGAGGTCACCTGCGGCCAGATCTCGGCGTTTTCCGCCACCCCGCTCACCTCGCCGATGTCGCCGGAGCGCGTGACGCCCACCCACTCGCGGATCTGGCGCAGCTCGGCCACCTGCTGGCGGTCGCGCAGACGCCCCTCGGCCACGGTGGCGCGGAAGCGATGCAGGCAGAGGTAGTTGGAGCGCCCCTTCAGCAGGGCGCACTGGGCATTCACGCCCAGCGCCTTGCGCACCAGGGGCAGGTCCTTGTGAAACAGCTGGTCCTGCAGGGTCTTGGTGCCGGTGGAGATGATCACCTTGCCGCCCGAGAGCAGCGCCGGCACCAGGTAGGCGAAGGTCTTGCCCACGCCCGTGCCGGCCTCGGCGATGAGCATGGCGTCGTCGGTCAGCGCCTGTTCCACGGCCGCGGCCATGTCCTGCTGCTGCGGGCGGGCCTGGAAGCCCTCCAGCAGCGTGGCGAAGGGGCCCTGCGGGCCCAGCGCGTCGCGGGCGTCGAGGTCCATCTCAGCGCCCCTGCAGCTCGGCCGCGCGCCGCATGGCCGCCTCGAAACCGACCTGGTCGTTCTGCTGCCGCCGGGCCTCGGCGATCAGGCGCCAGTTGACGCTCTGGATGGCGCGGTTGTCGCCGGCCAGGCGGTTGGCCTTGCCGGCCAGGGCCTCGGCCTGGGCGTAGTCGCCCTGCTGCAGCCTGGCCGCCGCCAGGCGCTGCCAGATGCGGGGATTGCGCGGCTCGATGCGCAGCGCCCGCTCGAGCTCGGCGATGGCGGCGTCCGGTTCGTCGGCCTGCAGGCGCGCGTCGGCGGCGGCGACCAGGCTGGCGGCGGCAGGCGACAGGTCGTGGGTGGCCGTCGCATCCGCCGGTGCCGGTCGAAAGGCCGGGCTGGCCCCGGCACCCG
The DNA here is from genome assembly GCA_033839185.1 of Gammaproteobacteria bacterium. GTDB lineage: Bacteria > Pseudomonadota > Gammaproteobacteria > SpSt-1174 > SpSt-1174 > SpSt-1174. Next base: position 3,401 of record JAJLKJ010000107.1, on the reverse strand, counting down.
GGTCGCGCGGGCCCGCGGGCGGCGCCGTGGCACAGCCGGCCGCGACGAGGACCAGCAGGGCCAGCGGCCCGAGGAGACGGCTTGGGATGAGGGTCGGTTTCATGCTGCGCGCAGTTTACACAGGACGGCCGATGCCCGCGACAGGCAGCGGGGCCGGCCGCTCAGTCGAAGACACCGCGGAACCAGCGCCGGATCGAGCCGCCCAGGCCGGCCGCGCAGTCGGCCCGGCCGGTGGGTTCCGAGCCCACCACGAAGGGCACCCACTCGGCCCCCGGACAATGCGCCTCGGTGGCCAGGCCGCTGGCGGGATCGACCAGCACCCAGGTGACGTTGTCGGGGCGCAGCGGCGAGAGCGGGCGCGTGGGGATGCTGCCCATGAGTTCGGCCCACACCGGCAGGGCCCCGGTGGCGCCGGTCAGACCCGCCGGCTGGTTGTCGTCGCGGCCGATCCAGCTGACGGCCACGTGGCTGTCGGTGTAGCCCGCGAACCAGCTGTCGCGCAGGTCGTCCGTGGTGCCGGTCTTGCCCGCCACCGGGAGCGACTCCGGCAGCAGGCGCTGCAGCGAGGCGGCCGTGCCGCGACGCGTCACCTCGTGCAGGGCCGTGGTGACGAGGTAGGTCGCGGCCGGGTCCGCGGCCTCCTCGATCTCCAGGGCATAGCGCTGCAGGGTGTCGCCATTGCGGTCCATGACCTGGCGGATGGCGCGCAGCTGGGCGCGGTAGCCGCCGGCGGCCAGGGTCTGGTACATCTGGGTGACCTCCAGCGGCGACAGCTCCACCGCCCCGAGCAGCATGGAGGGATAGGGATTGATGGGGCGGTCCACGCCCAGCGCACGCACCCTCCCGGCGATGGCGTCCAGCCCCAGGGCCAGGCCCAGGCGCGCGCTGGAGACGTTGTAGGAGTTCACCAGCCCGTCGAGCAGGGTCACCTCGCCATGGTGCTCGCCGTCGTAGTTGCCCGGCGTCCATGCCTGGTCGGCCGAGAGCGTCACCGTGAGCGGCCCGTCATCGACGCGCGTCATCAGGCTGTAGTCCTCCGGCCGCGACAGGGCCTCGAGATAGATCGCCGGCTTGATCAGCGAGCCGATGGGGCGGCGCGCCGTGAGCGCCCGGTTGAAGCCCGCATAGCGCGGGTCGCGATCCCCCACCACCGCCAGCAGCTCGCCCTGCCCCGCCGCCACCACCGTGGCGGCCTGCAGGGTGCCGGCGGCCAGGCGGTAGTCGGCCTCGATGCGCGACAGACGCGCCTGGACCGCCTGCTCGGCGGCCAGCTGGATGGCCGGGTCCATGTTGGTGAAGATGAACAGCCCCTCGCTGCGCAGATCCTCCTCGCGGTAGTCGCGCCTCAGCTGCTCGCGCACCACGTCGAGGTAGGCCGGGAACGGCGTGACGCCGGAGGGCGGCGAGTCCACCACGTCCAGCCCGCGGCCGCGGGCCGAGGCCAGTTCGGCGTCCGTCAGCCGCCCCTGTTCGTGCAGGATGTCGAGCACGAGGTTGCGTCGCGCCAGTGCACGCTCGGGGTGACGGCGCGGGTCGTAGTAGGAGGCGCCCTTGACGATGGCCACCAGCAGGGCGACCTGATGGGGCGCCAGCCGGTCGAGGCGGCGCTGGAAGTAGAACTCGCTGGCGAGGCCGAAGCCGTGGATCGAGCGTGCGCCGTCCTGGCCGAGGTAGATCTCGTTGAGATAGGCCTCGAGGATGGCGTCCTTCTCGTAGTGCCACTCCAGCAACAGGGCCATGATGGCCTCGTTGAACTTGCGCGTGAGGGTGCGCTCGTTGCTGAGGTAGAAGTTCTTCACCAGCTGCTGGGTGATGGTGCTGCCGCCCTGCACCGCCCGCCCGGCACGCAGGTTGGCGATCGCCGCGCGCGCGATGGACGCCGGGCTCAGGCCATGGTGTTCGTAGAACTGCCGGTCCTCCACCGCGAGCAGGGCCTCCACCAGCAGGGGCGGCACCTCCTCCAGGCGCACCAGCAGCCGGTCCTCGTTGTGCACGGGATAGATGTTGGCGATGAGCAGGGGTTCGACACGGGCCAGGGCCAGCGGCTCGCCGCTGACGGCATGGCTGAGGGACTGCACCTGGCCGTCGCGCAGGGTCAGGCTCAGGGCATGGGCCGGCTCGGCATCGGCGGCGAAGGCGAAGCCGCGGGTATGCAGCAGGAAGTGCCCGCCGCTGCGCCGGAACTCGCCCGGGTTCTGCGGGCGCGCGACGTGCCGATAGTGCAGCAGTTCCAGCTCGCGCTGCAGGGCATCGGGCGTAAGCAGCTGTCCGGCATGAAGCTCCAGCGGGCGCGCAAACACCCGCGCCGGCAGCGCCCAGCGCTTGCCCTCGAAGTGATGGCGCACCGAGTAGTCGAGCCAGACCACGTAACCGGCCAGCAGCACGGCCAGCAGGGCCGCCGTGCGCAGGGCATAGCGGCGCCAGTTCGACCGCGGCCGTCCGGTCGATGGCCTGCGCGGTGTGCCAGTGCGACGTCGCGGCTTGGCGGATTTCTTCTTTGGCGGCATGGACCTGTAACGGGGTTATCGTGTGGTGCCGGCGTCGGACTCAGCGTGCGGCATAGTAGCCGAACACCTTGCGCAGCAGTTCCGTCGTGCGGGCCACCGGCTGTGCGCGGATACGACCCTCTTCCTCGGCGATATAGAGAAACAGGCCGTCCAGCGCCCGCCGGGTGACATAGGCATCGAGGTCCTGCAGTTCGGGACTGAGCACGGACTTCAGCATGCCGGTGCGGTCGATCATGTCCTTGTAGGCCTGGGTCACGCCGACGCTGTCGGTCTGTCGCGCCACCACGGGCAGAAAGGCATCATACAGCTCGCCCTCGGCATGCTGGCGGAAATAGGTCGTGGCGGCGTCGCTGGGGCCGCGCACGATGCCCAGGGCGTCCTCCAGCGTCATGGCCCCGAGCGCCCGGGCGAAGATCGCCGTGGCATAGGGTACCGACTCCTCCGCCGCGCGGTTGAGGGACTGTTCAAACTCCCGCACATGGCGTTCCTGGCCGAGCCGTTCCAGCGTGTCGGCCACGCGCGCCAGCTCGTCCGGCAGCGGGATGCGCACGCGCCGGTCCGCCGTGAACGCGCCTTCACGGCCCAGCTGGGAAATGGCGCGCGTGACCCCCTGCGACAGGGCCTCGCGCAGGCCGTCGGTGACCTCCTGCTGCGTCGGCTGCACGGACGTCCCCGTGACGGTGGCGGGCAGCTTCACCGGCATGTCCAGACAGCCCGTCGCCAGCAGGGCGAGCAGGCCTGCCAGGACCCATCGCCATTGGCGCAAGACGTGCATTTTCTTTATCCTTTGCGGCTTTCCGCCGCCCATGACCATCGAGCCAGTATAATGTCCGACGCCATCGACACCCAGCGCCGCCTCATCGAGGCCCTGAAGCATCCCGGTGCGTACCCGCA
>JAJLKJ010000106.1:0-4444 GCA_033839185.1 Gammaproteobacteria bacterium | reverse complement strand
ACGCGACCATCGCGGCCGCCGCCGAGGTACTGTCCGGGCTGTGACCTTGGCGTTAGGCGTTAGGCGTTAGGCGTTAGGCGTTAGGCGTTAGGCGCAAGTCTAGGCGCCACAGAGGACACAGAGATCACAGAGATCACAGAGGAAGGGCACAGCCCGGTTTGCCTCTGTGTACTCTGTGCCCTCTGTGGCTAGAACGGCTTATTAAGGGAGCAAGGCTGCACAGCGAGTCTAACGCAGCCGCCGAATGCCGGGGCAATCAGTCCAGATGACGGACCTGCCACTGCAGGTAGAGGCCATGCACATGCTGCATATAGGCCTCGGGGCTCGTGAACTGCGCGGGGTCGAGCGCATCGTAGACATGGTAGTTCGCCCGCGGGTTCCGCGTGGTGAGGAAATGCCAGAGCTTCAGCAGCAAGTGCTCGCCGGGCCGCCACTCGAAATCCTCCTGGGCCTCGTAGTGCAGGAAGACCGGGACGATCGGGATGCCGGTACGCAGCGAGATGTCGAACACCCCGTAGCGAAAGGTCTCGAAGATGCGACGCCCCTTGCAGCCGCCTTCCGGATAGATCACGACGTTGTGCCCGCGCGCCAGGGTGTCGACGATGGCATCGAAGGCCGCGCGTCGCGACTCGCGCTCCTCGCGCTGCACGAAGAGCGTCCCTGTGGCCATGGCGATACGCCCGACGAACCACCAGTCACGCAGCTCCGCCTTGGCCAGCGAATAGACGGGAAAGAGCGCCGGGATGCCGATGTCCTCGAAGGCCGATGGATGATTGGCGATGAGCAGGTACTGTGGGGGCAATGGCCGGATGTTGTGCTGATGCAGACGCAGTTCCACGCCCAGGGCGCGCACGAAGCTCCGGCACCAGGCGTGGAAGAGCCGGGGATAGAAACGCCTCGTGAGGGCGGCCGGGGCGTAGCTCAGGGCATACAGCAGGGCGGTAAACAGGACGAAGTCGATGCCGTAGAACAGGCCGCGCAACCCTCTCCCGAGCAAATAAAACACGCGCAAGCTCCCTGTTTACCTTCACAATCGTCTATATCACTATGTGTAGACGATATTTTCCCGGGAGACAGCGCATCGTTCCGTCCGGCAACAGCAACGACGCGGGGCCAGATGACCCGCACACGCTCGTCGTTGACCAGGGCACCCATGCCTCGCGCGCATTGATCTTCGACGCGCGCGGTGTCTGCCTGCATGAAAACCATCTTCCGGTCAGCCTCTCCCGTACCGACGGTCGCATCGAACAGGATGCAGAGGCCCTGCTGGCCAGCGTGCAGCAGGTCATCGAGATCGCGCTGAACCAGGGCCAGGGAAACATCGGCCAGATGGCACTGGCCACCCAGCGTTCCACCGTGGTCGCCTGGGATGCCCGCGACGGGCGCCCCCTCGCCCCCGCCATCAGCTGGCAGGACCGGCGCAACGCCGACTGGCTCGCGGCGCACGCCCCGCCGGCCGACGAGCTGGCCCGCATCACCGGCCTGCGGGCCTCGCCGCATTACGGCGCCAGCAAGCTGCGCTGGTGGCTGGACCACGACCCCAAGATCCGGAACGCCGCCGCCGACGGTCACCTCTGCCTGGGGCCGCTGGCCGCCTTCCTCGTCGCCCGGCTGGTACCGGAAAGACCGCCGGCCGTGGACGTGACCAACGCCGCCCGCACCCTGCTGCTCGACATCGATCGGGGCGAGTGGGACGACAGCCTGCTCACCCACTTCGGCATCGAGCGCCACTGGCTGCCACAGGTGCGACCGGTACGCGCCGACTACGGCCGGCTTGCCGGCATCCCGCTGACGGCCGTCAGCGGTGACCAGACTGCCGCCCTCTTCGTCGACGGCCTGCCGCCGCGCGAGGCACTGCACGTGAACCTCGGCAGCGGCGCCTTCGTGCTCGCCGTCACCGGCCACGGCCGCCACCCGGTACCCGGCCTGCTCGCCGGAGTGGCCGATCATGGACCCGAAGGGCCGCTGTACTATGCCGAGGGCACGGTCAACGGCGCGGGCAGCGCGCTGGACTGGCTGGCCGCGGAGGGCGATGAGCCACTCCCGCCGGAACGGATCCGGCAGGCACTGGCCACCACCGACCACGAACCGCCTATCTTCCTCAACGGCGTCGGCGGTCTGGGCTCCCCCTGGTGGGGCACGACCCGGCCACGCTTCATCGAGGAAGCGCCCGCCAGTCTGACTGCGCGCATCACGGCCGTGGTGGAGAGCATCGCCTTTCTGGTCGTCGAGAACATCGAGCGCCTGCGCGAGGCCGGCCTGCGCCACGCCCGCCTGGTGTTCACCGGCGGACTGAGCGGCCTCGACCGCCTCTGCCAGGACATCGTCGACCTCGCCGGCCTGCCCGGCGAACGCCTGGATCAACCCGAAGCCACCGCACGCGGCGCCGCCTGGCTGGCCGCCAAGGACCACGCATCATGGATACCCACGCCTCGCACACCCTTCATGCCCCGACCGGCAACCGCCCTGCGGCGACGACGGCAGCGCTTTCGCCAGGCCCTGGAAGAGAGCCTCGCGACATGATCGACCCTGCCCGACTGGTCGCCCACCGCGGCGTGATGCACGACCTGCCGGAGAACACCCTGCCGGCCTTCCGTGCGGCGCTCGATGCCGGCGCGCACTTCCTCGAGCTGGACGTGCAGTTCTCGGCCGACGGCGTACCCATGGTGATTCACGACGACCAGCTCGAGCGCATCACGGGCGAGGCCGGGAGCGTGCTCGACCGCAGCAGCGACGAACTGGCTGCACTGTCCGCCCACCTGCCTGCACAGCTGGGCGAACGTCATCGGGGCACGCCCATTCCCCGCCTGGCTGAGGCCGCGGACCTGCTGAACCGCTACCCGGGGATCACGGTATTCGTCGAGATCAAGCGCCAGAGCCTGATGCGCTTTGGGGTGGAGGAATGCGTGGACGCCATCGAGCAGGTGATGCGCGCGGCCGACTTCGACTGGGTGCTGATCTCCTTCATTCAGGACGCGCTGGAGTATGCCCGCCGTCATTACCACCGCCCCATCGGCTGGGTGCTGCGCGAGTACAATCTCACGGCACGGCGCATTGCCGAGATCATGTGCCCGGAATTCCTGTTCTGCGATGTCCGAAGCCTGCACCAGCCGATGGACAGACTCTGGGCCGGCAACTGGCAGTGGGTGATCTACGACATCGAGGACCCCCGGCAGGCCGCCGAACTGCTGGCGCAGGGTGCCGACCTCATCGAGTCGGGCGCCGCCCACCGCCTGCTGGAGACACAGACCCGCAGCGCATGAGCGACGACCTGATCGTCATCGGCGGCGGCATCCATGGCGTGGCCACCGCACTCGCCGGCGTGCGCCGCGGCCTGCGCGTGCGCCTCATCGAACAGTATCCCCGCCTCGCCCAGGGCACGTCCTCCCGCTCCAGCAAGCTCATCCACGGCGGCCTGCGTTACCTCGAACAGTGGCAATGGCGCCTGGTACACGAATCGCTGCTGGCCCGTCGCCGGCTCCTGCAGATCGCCCCCGACCTGGTGACACTGGCGGACTTCCACATCCCCGTATATACCCGGAGCCGGCGCAGCCCCCTCACCATCCGCAGCGGGCTCATGCTCTATGCCCTGCTCGGCGGCCTGCATGCCGATAACCGCTACACCAGCCTGCCGGCCCGCGCCTGGGGCGATCTCGACGGCCTCGAAACGCGCGGCCTCAGGGCCGTGTTCCGCTATCGCGACGGACGCACCGACGATGCCGCCCTGACCCGCGCCCTCATGTATGCCGCCTGCGAACGCGGCGCCGAACTGCAGCTGGGCGAACGGGTCTGGAAGGTCCGGCTGGTGGATGACGGCGTCGAGGTCGAGACCAGTCAGGGCACCTACCCGGCCCGGGCGGCGGTGAACGCCACCGGGCCCTGGATCGAGCGCCTGCTCTCGCGGGTCGACCCGGCGCAGGTGATGCCCGGCGTCGAGCAGGTGGCGGGCACGCACATCGTGGTGCCCGGCCGCCTGGAAAAGGGTATGTACTACGTGGAGGCGCCACAGGACGGCCGCGCAGTGTTCGTCATGCCCTGGCAGGGCGAGGTGATGATCGGGACCACCGAACGGGTGTATACGGGCGACCCGGCGGCCATCGCCCCCACCGGGGCCGAGATCGACTACCTGTGCGAGACCGCCGCGCGTCACTTCGATCCCGCGCACGTCGACACCCGGCAGGTCACGGCCGCCTTCGCCGGCCTGCGGGTGCTGCCGCGGGCCGAGGGCCACCCCTTCGCCCGGCCGCGCGACACGCGCCTGCTCACCGACCGGGCACGGCGCCCGCGCCTGGTGAGCATACTCGGCGGCAAGCTCACGGTGCATGCGATCACCGCCGAGCGCGTACTCGATCGCCTGGCGCCGGTGCTGCCCACGCGTCACGCCCTCATCGAGGAACCGCTGCTGATCCATCCGGCCCCGCCGGACTTTGCCGCCGGCTGACGC
>JAJLKJ010000105.1:0-2362 GCA_033839185.1 Gammaproteobacteria bacterium | reverse complement strand
GGCGAGGCCGACGCCAATGAGCAGGAACAGGATGGTGCCGAGCAGGTACCAGTACTTGTTGTTGCTCTCGATCTTGATGATGAAACCGGCCATGTGAAACCTCCTTTTTCGCTGTAGATGTGCGTCCGTCTGGTCCGTGCGGGTAAACCGGGGGGTGCCCGTTGGGTCGCTATTGAAGGCTAGTACAGTGCGGGAAAAACGCAATGCAACCGGGGTGGTCTCCTGTGGGCGTGTTTGCGCCGGGTCGGTCGGGGTGGTGCCGGCCTTGCTCAGAACTTCCACGACACGTTGAAGGCCCCGAACGCGTCGCTCTCCTCCTGGGTCTCGAATTCGCGCGTGCGCAGGACGTGGGTGTAGCTGAGGCGGATGCGCTGCCAGTCGGCGACCAGGCCGAACTGGAAGTCGCTGACGATGGGCTTCCTGTCCACGCTGCGGCTGTCGTCCCAGGTGTTGCCATCGAGGAAGATGTTGCGGGCGACGGCCCGTGCCTCGTAGCCGGCGAACAGGTACCAGCGGAAGTCGATGGATGGGGAGAAGTCGCCCGAACCGGGCAGGCCGGGCTGGATGCGCGGCGGGCCGTAGTCGTTGGGCAGGCGTTCGCCGTAGCGCAGGGTGAGGCCGGCGTTGGCGTAGGTGAAGACGTTGCCGAGGGTGGCGCCGAAGTGCGGCGTGAAGTCGAGCTGGTTGCCGGAGAAGGTACGGGTGACGAGGCCGCGCCAGCTGCGCTGGTAGAGCAGCACGACGCCGAGCTCGTTCTGCAGCTGGGTGTCCCAGCCCTGGGGGTCGTCGCCGGCGATGTTGTCGTGCACGAATTTCTGCGTCTGTTCGGCGAAGGAGGCGGGGCCGACCATGCCGACGGTGAGGCCGAACTGGTCGAGCTGCTGGCCCTGTTCCAGGCCGAGACCGATCGTGCCGTAGAGCCAGCCGGCATAGGGGCGGTCGTCGGGCGACGGGTCGGGGGTGCTGATGTCGCGCGGTGTGAACATGCTCTGGCCGAAGGCGTAGCCGTGTTCGATCCGCCCGTTGGCGGTGGAGAACCAGGGCGCCATCCCGGCCAGCTTCACGGCCCACGCGGGGGTGGGCGTGTCCGACCCCGGTACCCAGAGGAAGCGCACGCCGTTGGTGTAGTGTCGGTCGGCGTCGTAGAAGAGGTCGTTCTCCAGCACAAAGCTGAAGGTGCCGGTGCGCCCCGGCAGCTCCTCGGCGAAGAGGCTGGCCGGCAGGAGGGCCGGCAGTAGGGCGAGGAAGCGCAGGGCCAGGCGGGTCGGTTTCATCATGTCTGTCGTCGAAGGGTTGCCCGGATCGAGGCCCGGTGAGGGAATGGGGGGAAGTGTACCGTCGTCTTCCGGTCGGCGCATGCCCGTGTGTGCCGACCGGGGCGAGGGTATTCGGGACGAACTGCGTTCCCATTTGCGCCGCCGGGGATTAGTCTGTAGGAAAACCGGCATGCAAGATGATGCATTGCATGTCGGGCCGGGTGGCAGGAAGGCCGTGCCCTGCGTGTAGCGTAAGGAGTTGAATGGCGTTCCGGATGCTCCCGATGAAGTTTGGTGATACCCCTGTCGAGATCGAGAACCGTCGCAAGACGCTCCTCATCTATACCTTTGCCACCCTGGGCAGCCTGTTTCTCATGACCTTCGCCCTGGCCTCGCTGCTCCGCGGCCGGTTGGAGCTGGGCGGTATCCTGGTACTCACCAGCGCGGCGGTGCTGTCGCTGGCCTACGTGGCGCGCCGCCTGCACTCGGCGCAGCCGGTGAGCCTGGCGCTGGCGGCCATCCTGCTCCTTCTCTCGTCTTATCTGGTGCTCACCGGCGGGGTGGGCGGTACGGGCTTCTATTGGGCCTATCCGTTCGTGATGCTGATGGTGCTGCTGGTCGGCCCGCGGGCCGGCACGGTGTATCTGCTGCTGTATCTGGCGATCATCGGGGTGGGGCTGACGAGCGGCCTGCCCTGGATCTACGCCTACGAACCGCACCACATGGTGCGCTTCATGGCCGCCCTGCTGGCGCTGTCCATCCTCCTGCTCGGCAGCGAGTGGATCCGGGTACTCTCCTACGGCGCCATCACCGTGACGGCGGAGAACCATCGCCAGCTCGCCCATCGCGATGCCCTGACGGGCACGCTGAATCGCGCGGGCGTGGAACACGTGATGGCGGACTGGCCGGCGGAGACGGATGCCGTGGTGGCACTGGTGGACATGGATCACTTCAAGGCGGTGAACGACACCCATGGCCATGACGTGGGCGACAGGGCGCTGGTGAAGCTCGTCCGGCTGCTCAAGGGCAACACCAAGGGGCGTGACCTGGTGGCGCGCTGGGGCGGCGAGGAGTTCCTGCTGCTGCTGCCGCATACCTCGCTCGCC
>JAJLKJ010000104.1:0-2696 GCA_033839185.1 Gammaproteobacteria bacterium | reverse complement strand
CGACCTGCTCACCTACCCCACCCGTAGCGAGGTGGAGACCTTCGTCAGCACCACGGCACACAATGCCATGCGCCACGTAGCCGACGCCCTGAAGGAGAAGGGCTGGCCGGGCGAGATCTGCATCGATGAGACCAACCAGCGTGCCTTTCTCGAGATCGTCAAGGAAGGCGAGGTCGACTTCATCTACGATATCCGCATGCGTGGCTATGCCAAGCCGAGCTTTGTCTACCCCGAGCAGGCGCGCAACCCGGATGGCGACGAGCAGTACTACCGCGCCGAGGTCTTCCTGCGTCGGGGCGGTCAGGCCTATGACATCTACGGCTACGACGAGCAGGAGGTGATCGACGACATCCTCAGCCAGTTCGAGAAATACCTGCACTTCCTGCACATCTCCCCCGGCATCCTGCCCTGGAAGATGGAAGAACATGACGACATGCTGCTGCCGCCGGAGGATGGGGAGAAGCCGGCCGGCACCTGATCGGGCCACTCCAGGCCCGCCCGATAGCGGCGGGCCTTCAGGTCTCGGCCACCATGCGCGAAACGAGCCGGCGCACCACCGGCACGACGAACAGCGAGATGGGAAACGCCACCGCCCAGGCACTGGGGAAGGCATGCAGCAGCCAGCGCAGCATGAAATCGTGCACCCAGCCCAGGTTGATGAAGGTGATCACCCCCGACATCAGGAAGGACATCATCAGCGACATCAACAGGGCGAAGACGAGGCTGTAATAACGCGCCGACAATCTCAAGGCATGGATCTCCACTGCAGTTCTTGTGTTACGACTATAACCGGGATGCATGCGTACCGGCCGGCAGCCGGCCCATATCCTCGCCGACGGGCCGATCAGGTATAGTCTCCGGAACCCGACCCGCCCTTTGCTCCAGGGAGCACCCGCCATGCCAGACACCACCGGCCTCCTGATCGGCGGCACCGCCGATGCGCGCCACGTGCAGCAACTCGCCCGCATGAGCAACCGCCATGGCCTGATCGCCGGCGCCACCGGCACCGGCAAGACCGTCACCCTGCAGGTGCTGGCGGAGGGCTTTTCACGCCTCGGTGTACCGGTATTCCTCGCCGACGTGAAGGGCGACCTGGCGGGGCTTTCCCGGCCAGCCGGCCCGCATCCGAAGATCGAGGAGCGCATCCGGCATATCGGCATCGACGGCTATCAGGCGCGTGCCTGTCCCGTCGCCTTCTGGGACCTGTTCGGCATCAACGGACACCCCGTGCGGACCACCATCTCGGAAATGGGCCCGCTGCTGCTCGCCAGCCTGCTCGAGCTCAACACCACCCAGGAGGGCGTGCTCTATGCCGCCTTCCGCATCGCCGACGACCAGGGCATGCTGCTGCTGGACCTCAAGGACCTGCGCGCCCTGCTCACCTGGATGGCCGACAACCGCAAGGACCTGGAAAAGGACTACGGCAGCCTGGCCACCGCCAGCATCGCGGCCATCCAGCGCAGTCTGCTGGTGCTGGAAGAACAGGGAGCAGACCGCTTCTTCGGCGAGCCCGCCATCCGGCTGGACGACCTGATGCTCACCGATTTCTCGGGCAACGGCGTGATCAACGTGCTCGATGCCTCGACGCTCATGCACCGCTCGCCGAAGCTCTATGCCACCCTGTTGCTCTGGCTGCTGGCCGAACTCTTCGAGCAGCTGCCCGAGGCCGGCGATGCCGAACGGCCGAAGCTCGTCTTCTTCTTCGACGAGGCCCACCTGCTGTTCGATACGGCCCCCAGGGCCCTGCTCGACAAGATCGAGCAGGTGGTGCGCCTGATCCGCTCCAAGGGCGTGGGTATCTATTTCATCACGCAGAATCCGACGGACATCCCGGACGAGGTGCTGGGGCAGCTGGGCCTGAAGATCCAGCACGCCCTGCGCGCCTTCACCCCACGGGACCAGAAGGCCGTGAAGGCCGCCGCCCAGACCTTCCGCCCCAACCCGGCCCTGGACACCGAGCAGGTCATCACCGAACTCGGGATTGGCGAGGCCCTGGTGTCCACCCTGGACGACAAGGGAAGTCCGTTGCCGGTGGAACGCGTGCTGATCTGCCCGCCGGAATCGCGCATGGGCCCGCTTGACGACGCCGAACGCGCCGAGCATCTCCAGCGCTCACCCCTGCGCGGACGCTACGACGAGACCGTCGACCGTGATTCCGCCTACGAGATGTTGAAGCAGCGCGCCAAGGAACTGGCGGCCGCCGAGGCAGAACAAGTGCAAAAAGAAGCCGGAACCACGGCACGCCCACGCAGCAACCGGCAGAGCACCGGCGAGGCCTTCATCAAGAGCGCCGCACGCTCCATCGGCTCGCAACTCGGGCGCCAGATCGTGCGGGGCATTCTGGGTTCGCTGCTGGGTGGGCGCCGCTAGGGTCCATCCACGCATGAACTGTGCATAAGCACGTTGCCAACAACACCCGCACCGGTCACAAAGCCCTTTCGGTTTCCACCATACACCAAGCCGGGTAAGCTACGCCGATGACCTTGCTCCTGCTGCTGCTCACCATCTTCTCCGGCGCCATCATCACGGCCTGGGTCGCGCGTTTCGGGCGCCTCTATGCGGCCTGGGCCGCCGGCCTCTTCACCCTGCTCGGGCTGGCCCAGCTGGCGCCGCGCATCCCCGCCGTCTTCGATGGCCATACCACCATCGAACGCTGGGAGTGGATGCCGGCCTCGGGCCTGGACCTGGTCTTCCGC
>JAJLKJ010000103.1:0-4049 GCA_033839185.1 Gammaproteobacteria bacterium | reverse complement strand
ATGTATCTCATCAACAAGGGGATTAACGCCTCAAGGCTCTCGGCCCGTGGTTACGGTCCGGATCAGCCGGTGGCCAGCAACGAGACCGCTGGCGGTCGTGCCCAGAACCGGCGCGTGGAGCTGGCGATCAGCGAGTGAGGGGGCGAGAGGCGAGAGGGGTGAGGAGATAGGCGAAAAGTCTGATCGCCACAGGGGTCACAGAGATCACAGAGGTAAACCGGTCATGTTCTTCCTCTGTGTCCTCTGTGGCAAAACGCATTACACGCGATGCCACCACCACCGCCTGACGCCATAGGGCGGGCCATGCCCGCCCCGCTTCACCCTTCACCCTTCACTCTTCACCCTTCACTCCCTCCCCCAGCAGCCGAATGCGCTGGCTCAGCGCCTCCAGGTCGGCAGCATCCAGGGTGGACTGCTCACCCAGGCGGGCGGCCGTCTGCTCGGCCTCGCGGGCGAGGCGGCTGATCTCGTCCAGTCCGTAGCTGCCGGCGGAGCCGGTGAGGTTGTGCAGCTGGCGCTGCAGCGGTTCGAGGCTGTCGCGGTGCCCGCTGCGCAGTGCATCGAGCAGGCTGTCCAGTTCGGCGAGCCGCCCGGGAAGACGGGCCAGGTAGTCGGCATGCAGGGCGGCCAGGCGCTGCTGCAGTGCGTCCCCCCCGTCAGCCATGCAGCCTCGTCCAGATCGTGCGGATGGTGCCGGCCAGGGTCATGGGGTCGAAGGGTTTGGCGATCACGTCCACGGCCCCCATGGCCTTGTAGGTCTCCACTTCGCTGGTCTGCACCTTGGCCGTGATGAACACCACCGGGGTATCGGTGGCGCCGGTCTGGTTGCGCAGGGCCGTCAGGGTGGCGGGGCCGTCCATGTCGGGCATCATCACGTCGAGCAGGATGAGGTCGGGGTCGAACTGATCGACCCGGTCGAGCGCCTCGGCCCCGGAACCGCAGATCTCCACGGTAAACCCGCCGACCGTCTCCAGGGCGATGCGGCCGATCGTCTGGATATCGGGCTCGTCCTCCACATAGAGGATGCGCTGGAAGTCGGTGTGCATGAGGACCTCGATCGGGGCGTGCAGGGCGCCTGAGCGACGCCGAATGACGTTTTCCGCACTATACCATCGCCCCGAAACGGCAAATGTAAAACAATGTAAGCGTTGATCGTGACCGGTCAGGCGAGCTGCTCCAGGCGGTAGCCGTAGCGGTATACCGAGGTCAGGCGCCAGCCGTTGTCCGGTTCGAGCTGCAGTTTCTTGCGTATGCGGCTGATGTGGGTGTCCACGGTGCGGGTGTTGAATTCCGGGCCACGTTGCCAGACGTTTTCCAGGATGTCGGTACGGGATAGCACGTGGTTGGTATTGCGAAACAGGAAGGCGGCCAGCTCGAATTCCGTGCCTGTCACCCGGATCTCCTCACCAAGCCGGGTGATCCGGCGATGGCCGAGGTCGATGGTGTAATCGCCATAGGTGAGCACGTCGTGGTGGGCGGCCCCGGCCTCCAGTCGTCGGCCGAGGGCATTGATGCGCGCCACCAGCTCCTTGTGCTTCAGGGGCTTGCTCATGTAGTCGTCCGCCCCGGCCTCCAGGGCCCGTACGATGTCTTCTTCCTCGTCGCGCACGGTGACGAACAGTACCGGGGTGAGCCATCCCATCTGTCGCCGGACCCAGTCGAGTATCTCGATGCCGCTGGTGTCCGGCAGCTCCCAGTCCAGGATGAAGAGGTCGAAATCCGTCTCTTGTGTACGCTGCCGGAAGGCGACGCCGTTGGCCAGGGTCTGGCTGCTGTGCCCGGCCTCATCGAGCCAGAGGGAAATCAGATCGGACTGGTCCCTATCGTCCTCCAGGATCGCAATACGCACGCACTCCTCCTTGCTGGTTGCGCCAGGGCTGATTATACGCTGCCTGCGGGATGACCGGGAGTGGCATCAGCGGGTATGTCATGGCGTTGGCGCTCGCGTCAAAACAGCGTAACATTCTGTATTCCCGGAAGAAAGCACAGGGCTTCCGGCGCGGATTCAGGGAGGGATGCGGCCAGTGGCTGCGCGTCGGGGCTATACTGGAAAAAGACGACCATCCCCGAGAAGAACCGAATGAGCAAGCGCCGGGACAAGACCGCCATCAATGATACCGATGCAAGGCAGTCGACCACCGAGATCCGGGCGTCGATCCGACGCGCCCTCGAACAGATGCAGGCATCCCAGGGCACCGGCGAGTTTCCCCTGCTGAAGGACCGACGCAGCGGCGAGGACCGACGTGGCTGGCAACCCATGCCCCCCCTGCCGTTTACCGACAGTCACGGTGTCCTGGTGACCCGGGACCGTCGCCATATACCGGACCGCCGTGTCAGCAATATCGACGTTTCCTGGAAGAGCCGGGACAAGGATTAGCCGCAACAGCGGGCATAGACGATCACATGGGCGTACTGGACGAACTCAAACAGCGGGCCGAAAAGCTCAAGGCCGAGGAGGCGCGTGCCGCCGAGCAGCAGGCCGAGCGGCTGGCGCAGGCGCGCGACGTGCTCTCGCCGACCCTGGCTCGTCTGCATGCCTATCTCGCAGAGCTGGTGCAGCAGCTGGAGGTCGTGCAACCCAGGGTGCCGGTGGATTTCCGCATCCGTGATGTCGGCGAAATGGAAGGCCTGCTGCAGGGCGGCTACCGGATTTCGCGAGACGGTGATGCGCAGAGTACGCAGCGCGTCAGTTTCTCCTGTCTGCTGGAGAGCAAGCGCCATTACCGTTTCGAGCTGAGCATTCCGGGACAGGTCGACAACTGGCTCACGCAGTTACGCGCACAGGGGCTCAAGGTGGATCATGCGCAGGTACTGGAAGAGAACAGCATCGGTCACCGGGTCTGGATCAATATCGCGGGTCATGTGCCGGTACGGCTGCGTTTCGAGGCCGACATCGGCAACGAATCGATCCTGCTGCTGATCCAGAACTACGAAGAGATGGGCGAGTCCCGCCATCGCATCCGTCCGGAACAGGTCGATGAGGCCTTTCTCGACGAGCTGGGCCGCTATGTTCTGCGCAAGCCGAACCGGTTTCTGAAACTGGAGGTCCCTGCCGAGGTGCGAGACCGCCTGCGGCGCCGCATCGAGGAGGACCAGAAACGCAAGCGCGACGAGCTGGGCGGGCCGGTGAGTGCGCTCTCGGCGCGTATTCGGTCACTCTTCAAGCGGCATTACGTGCTGCAGCTGCGCCTGGGTGACAAGACCATCCGCACCGATGACCAGGCAGACGGCCTCGTGCTGGGCCGGGGTGACAATTGCGATCTGGTGGTGAATGCGAGCCATGTGTCCCGGCGTCATGCCCGCATCGAATGGCGGATGGGGGATTTCGTGCTCATCGACGAGAGCCGCAACGGCACCTATGTCACCACCCCCGAGCGGGAAAACGTCCATCTGCGCCGTGACGAGATCGTGCTCGTCGGCAGCGGTATCATCAGCCTCGGCGCCCCCATCGGCGCGGATACCGGGCACCTGATCCACTATTCGGTCTAGCAAGTCGCGTAGGAGCTGCGCGAGCTGCGATGCCCATGTCTGGGTGATGTGCCTTCCCTGATCGCGCCTTGCAGCGCTCCTACGGGTGCCGGTGTTTCGTGTAGGAGCTGCGCGAGCTGCGATGCCCGTGTCTGAGTGATGTGCCTTCCCCGATCGCGCCTTGCAGCGCTCCTACGGGTGCCGGTGTTTCGTGGAGGAGCTGCGCGAGCTGCGATGCCCCTGTCTGGGTGATGTGCCTTCCCAGATCGCGCCTTGCACCCAGAGGGCATAAACGGCGCTCCTACGGGTGCCGGTGTTTCGTGTAGGAGCTGCGCAAGCTGCGATGCCCATGTCTGGGTGATGTGCCTTCCCTGATCGCGCCTTGCAGCGCTCTTACGGGTGCCGGTGTTTCGTGTAGGAGCTGCTCGAGCTGCGATACTCGTGTCTGGGTGATGTGCCTTTCCCGATCGCGCCTTGCACCCAGAGGGCATAAACGGCGCTCCTACGAAGGTTTGCGGTTTGTAACTTTCTACCGACCTTCGTGCTGGATCGCTTCTTCCGTGCGCTTGTTCATCACGATG
>JAJLKJ010000102.1:0-4854 GCA_033839185.1 Gammaproteobacteria bacterium | reverse complement strand
TGAATCTCACGGGCGTGCCGGTGAATGCCTGGCTGGTCGGCTGGCTGGAGATGCTGGCGGCCGGCGTGGTGCCGCTCATGCTCTTCTCGCTCGGCCTGAGCCTGCGCCTGGATACCTGGCGGCTGCGCTACATCCCGCCGCTGGTTCCCGTCATCGTCATCCAGCTGCTGCTCGCCCCCCTGCTGGTGTGGGGGCTGGGGTCCTCGCTGGGACTCACCGGCACCATGCTGATCGGCGTGGTGCTGGAGGCGGCAATGCCGAGCATGGTGCTCGGTATCGTGTTCTGTGATCGCTATGGGCTGGATACATCGCTCTACGCGGCGGCCGTGACCGTGACCACGGCCTTGAGTCTCATCACCCTGCCGCTGTGGTATGGGTGGCTGGCCTAGGGCCTGTTGGCAGGCCTCTGTTCAAGAGTAAGGAGTCGATATGAAATGGCTACTGGGTTTCGTGCTGGCACTCTTTGCCGGTGCCTTGCAGGCCGTCGAGGTGGGCGGGGTCGAGCTGCCGGACCAGATGACGCTGGACGACGGGCAGATGCTGACACTCAACGGCGCAGGGGTGCGCAAGAAGTTCTTCATCCGGATCTATGCCGCCGGGCTCTATCTGCCCGAGCGGCGGCAGGCGGCCTCCGCCATCCTCGCGGCCGATGAGCCGCGCCTGCTGCGCATGCATTTTCTCTATGAGGAAGTGGAAAAGGCGAAGCTCACCGCGGCCTGGGAGGAGGGCTTTCGCAACAATCTGAGCGCCTCGGCGTACCGGGGCCTGGAGGACCGTCTGGCCCGTTTCAATGCGCTGTTTGGCGATGCCGTGGCTGGCGATGTCATTGATCTTGCCTATCTGCCGGGGCAGGGGACCAGCGTCACCATCAACGGCGAGACGGCCGGCATGATCGAGGGGGCGGATTTCAGCCGCGCCCTGCTCGGCGTGTGGCTGGGCGAGAAACCGGCTGACGCGGGACTGAAGCGCGGGCTGCTCGGCGGCGATTGATCGTCGACGTGTTGAAGCAAAAGGCTGCGGCGACTACCTTCAGTAAGGTGCCCGCGCGCAGTTGTACTGCCGTCGGCGTCACCCGGTTGTCCTGCCAGTGGAGGGAACATGCGATATCCGAGTGTGTTGACGGCAGCCGTTGCCGTGGCGATGGCTGCGCCCGTGGCCGGCGCCGACGAAGAGGGCATCGAGTTCGGCGGCGCCGTGCGCTTCCAGTATGCCTATGAGCCTTACAACGACGGCAACAGGGACCGGGGAGGGGACATCGATTTCGACACCTTCCGCCTAAACGTTGACGGCAGCCTCGGCGACGTGATCCTCTCCGCCGAGTGGCGCTACTACCAGTACATGAATGTGATCCATCATGCCTGGGTCGGCTACGACTTCGACCAGCACTGGCAGGGCCAGGCCGGCATCACCAAGCTGCCCTTCGGCGTACTGCCCTACAATTCGCACAGCTACTTCTTCTCCAGCAATTTCTACCTGGGGCTGGAGGACGACTACGACGCCGGTCTCAAGGCCCTGTACAGCAACGGGCCGTGGGACGTGCAGCTCGCCTTTTTCAAGAACGACGAACTCGGCGGTGTGGACGGCTATGTGGATGACATGGCCGATCGCTATGCCTACGACATCGTGGGTGGGCGGGCGCCGGCCGAGGGCAGCTTCGCGACGCCGGCCAATCCCCTGGGCGAGGTGAACACCTTCGTCGGGCGCGTGGCCTATGCCATGAGCCACAGCGAGGCGGCGCGCACCGAGCTGGGCATCTCGGCCCTGCGCGGCGGTCTGCATGACGGCCTGGAGGATGCCGGCGACTACCAGGCCGCGGCCGTGCACCTGGCCGGTGATTACGGACGCTGGAACCTGCAGCTGCAGGCGACGATCTACGAGTACGACCTGGATGCCGGCTACGAGCGCATCGCCGTCGGCGCCTACGCCTTCTACGACACCATCGCCGCCGAGGCCACCACCTACACCGCCAACCTGGCCTACAGCCTGCCGGTGAGCCTGGGGCCGGTGACCAGCCTCACCTTCTACAACGACCACAGCCTCGTCACCGACAAGTCGGCCAACCTCGACGATACCCGGATGAACGTGACCGGCGTGGCGGTGACCGCGGGCGGCATCTATGCCTATATCGATTACGTCATCGCACAGAATCAACCGTTCGTCGGGGGAACCATGGATGCCACCGGCAGTCAGACCGAAAATCGGTTTAACATACACGTCGGTTACTATTTCTGATCGAGACGTGACGCGTGAAGGCGTCGGGGGCCCGGGCCCCCGACGCCTTTCGCGCTTGATGGGGTTGCTGCCCGCAGGCGTGGGCAGGTATTTCGGGGTTGGACGTTTTTCATGCTGAGCACGGTGTCATCCATCTCCTCGCTGCTGGCGGGGATCGCCATCCTCCTCACCGGCATGGGCCTCATGGGCACCATGCTTGCAGTACGTGCGGGGGTGGAACAGTTCTCGGACGGCGTGACGGGTATCGTCATGGCCGCCTACTTCGTCGGCTTCTCGGTGGGCGCCTATGTCTGCCCGGCGGTGATCCGACGCGTGGGACACGTGCGCGCCTTTGCCGCCATGGCCTCCATCGCCTCCACCACGGCCATCGTGCATGCCATGGTGGTGGACCCGTATATCTGGGGCGTGCTGCGCCTGATCACCGGTGCCTGTCTGCTGGGGCTGTACATGGTGATCGAGAGCTGGCTGAACACGCTGTCCAACAGCGAGACGCGTGGTCGCATCTTCGCCATCTACATGATGGTGACGCTGGTGGCGCTGGGGCTGGGGCAGTTCCTGATCCTGCTGGGTGACGTGACCACCTTCATCAACTTCGGCGTGGTCTCGGTGCTGCTCTCGCTCTCGCTGGTGCCCATCGCCATGACGCGGGTGCGCGAGCCGGCGCCGGTCGAGGCGCCGAAGCTCAGCCTCAAGCTGCTCATGCACCGCTCGCCGCTGGGCGTGGCCGGCGCGCTCACCGCCGGTATCACCACGGGTGCCTTCTGGGGCGTCGGCCCGCTGTTCGCCCACCGTGCGGGGCTGTCGGAGGCCGGTATCGCCGCCTTCATGAGCGCGGTCATCTTCGGCGGCGCCCTGCTGCAGTGGCCCATCGGCCATCTCTCGGACAACCACGACCGGCGCAAGGTGCTGATCGGTGTCTGCCTGGCCTCGGCCCTGCTCGCCATGGCCATGCTGGGGGCCCTGGGTATCTCCATGTGGCTGCTGTTCCTGGCCGCCTTCGTCTACGGTGGCTTCGCCTTCACCGTCTACGGCCTGAGCGTGGCGCACGTGAACGACCAGGTGGATGCCGGCGAGATCCTCGAGGCCACCAAGGGGCTGCTCCTGCTGCACGGCATCGGCGCCTCGGTGGGGCCGGTGATGGCGGGTTTCCTGATGGGCTGGCTGGGTTACCAGGTGGTGCTGGTCTACGCCGCGACGGTCTTTCTGCTGGCCGCCCTCTACGGCGTGCATCGCATGACGGTACGCGAACCGGCCGCCACCGTGGAGGAACAGGCCGATTACGTGCCCATGGCGCGCACCTCGCAGGCCGTGCTGGAGATGGACCCGCGTGTGGATGCCGACGAAGAGGCCCATGGCCCGACGTCGGACGAGCCGATGGTCAGGCCAGCAGCATCCTGAGTCCCAGCGCCAGCAGCACCACGCTGAAGACCCGCTTGAGCTGGCGAGCCGGCAGGCGGTGTGCCAGCGCCGCCCCCAGCGGTGCGGTGAAGACGCTGGCGGCAACGATGCCGGCCACGGCCGGCCAGTAGACATAGCCGGTGGCGCCCGCGGCCGTGCTGGCCCCCAGACCGAAGATGATGAAGCCCGCCGTGCCCGCCACGGCGATCGGCAGCCCGCAGGCGCTGGCGGTGGCCACGGCGTCGCGCATCACCACGTTGCACCAGACCAGGAAGGGCACCGTGAGCGTACCCCCGCCAATCCCCAGCAGGGCCGAGACGGCCCCGATCACGCCACCCGCCGTGGTCATGCCGGCCGTGCCCGGCAGGCCGCGGCCGGGTACGGGCTTCACGTCCAGCGCCATGTAGATCGCGATGCCGATCTCGAACACCCCGAAGACCATGGCCAGTGTCGACGAGTGGAGTACCGTGGCGAGCAGGGCGCCAGCGAGGGTGCCGAGCACGATGCCCGGTACCAGGCGGGCCACGACGTCCCAGCGCACCGCGCCGCGACGGTGATGGGCGCGGATGGAGGAAAGCGAGGTGAAGACGATGGTGGCGAGCGAGGTGCCGACTGCGAACTGGACGGTATCCTCCGGCAGCAGGCCGGTGTCGAGAAACAGCCAGGTCAGTGCCGGCACGATCAGCAGCCCGCCGCCGACACCCAGCAGGCCGGCGATGACGCCGACGGCGGCGCCGAGCACGAGATACAGGGCGATGGCTTCGAGCATGCAGCGGGCTCCCGCTCCGTGAAGAATCGGTGGCAGTGTATCATCCGTCGTAGTTGCCGGACGGCGGCATTCGGATACCTGCGGCATGCACGAGCGCATCTACTTCACACTGGACATCCCCGCGCAGGAAATGGCGCGCTATTATCGCGGCAGCGCCACCCGCGTACTGGTGCACGCGGCCGATGGCCGGCGGGTGCAGATCCCTGCCGCGAACCTGCGCCCCTTCGTCACGCGTGACGGTGTGCAGGGCCGCTTCTGCCTGACGGTGGACGCCGACCACCGCCTGCTGAATCTGGAGCGGGTGACCTGATCCCGCGTCAGCCGGCGGCAAAGTCCGGCGGGGCCGGATGGATCAGCAGCGGTTCCTCGATGAGGGCGTGACGCGTGGGCAGCACCGGCGCCAGGCGATCGAGTACGCGCTCGGCGGTGATCGCATGCACCGTGAGCTTGCCGCC
>JAJLKJ010000101.1:0-5210 GCA_033839185.1 Gammaproteobacteria bacterium | reverse complement strand
AGGGGCGATCGATGGCATCGTGGCGCGCATGGCGGCTGCCTTCTCGACGGCGCCGACACTGGTGATCACGGGGGGTGACGGACCGACGCTAGAGCCCCTGCTGAAACACCGGTACCATGGGCACCCAGAGCTGGTCCTGGAGGGGCTGGCCATTTATGCGGATACCTGATGCGATATTTGTTCGTCTTGCTCGTGCTGCTCAACCTCGCCTACTGGGGCTGGCAGCATACCCTGCCCCGGGCTGAAACGGCGCCACCGGCGCGCGTACTGGCCGATGTCGAACCGTTATTGCTGCTGTCCGAGCGGGAGAGCGGTGTAGTCGCGGTGACCGAGACACCGGTCGAGACGGTGACGGAGGCGCCAGTCGAGCCCCCGATGGAGTCGGCGCGTCGCTGTTATACGCTTGGACCACTGCGCAGCGAGGAATCGGCGCTGGCGCTGGCTGCCCTCATCGAGGCCGAGGGGGTTGCGGTTGGGACCCGCGAGCGGGAGGAAGAGGAGATTGCCGGCTACTGGGTCTATTTGCCCCCGTTCGAGTCGCGGCGTGCGGCGCTGGCCGTGACGCGCGAGCTTGCCGACAAGGGGGTGAAGGACTACTACGTGGTGCCCAATGGCGATAACGTGAATGCCGTGTCGCTCGGCCTGTTCAGCGAGCCGCAGCGGGCGGACCGGCGTACGCGCCAGATTGCGGCGCTTGGATACGAGGCGTTGACCTCGGTGCGCTATCGTACCCGAAAGCTCTACTGGCTGGATTACGATGAGCAGGGTGAGAACCGTGTGCCAGCCCAGATCTGGGAGCATGCCACAACCGACACCGAGTCCCTGCAACGTATCGCGCGCGACTGCGATCCGCGCTAGTCACGCGGTGGGCCGGAAGGTCAATTGCCGGGTCTCAGCCCATCCAGTACAATCGCGACATCGTGCCGACATAGCACAATTGGTAGTGCAACTGATTTGTAATCAGTAGGTTGGGGGTTCAAGTCCCTCTGTCGGCACCAACCTTTTTCATCCTTCCGCCGGTTTCAGCCTTCCTCCGCCGTACGTGGCCCGGATGCCTGCCGTTCCTCCGTCGTGGCATCCGCCAGTTCCTCGTATACATTCGCCATGCGCGACGCCATGGCGGCAGCGGACCATTCGCGGGCATATTCACGCGCCTCGCGCGCGAGCCGATCATGCAGCCCACGATCGGAGAGCAGCCAGACCACCTGTTCGGCGAAAGCGGTGGTGTCTTCCTCCGGCACCAATGCCCCCTGACGCGGGGCCAGGATGTCACGCGTGCCCATGAAAGCGGTTGATACCACCGGGAGTCCCATCGCCATGGCCTCGAGCAGCACCAGTCCCTGGGTCTCGGTACGCGAAGCAAAGACGAAGGTATCGGCTGCCGCGTAGCAGGCCGGCAACTCCTGATGCCGATCGAGGTAGCCGATGAAGCGGATTGAATCGGTAATGCCGAGCGTCCGCGCAAGCCGGTGCAGATGCGGTACGGCCGGGCCCTCGCCGGCAATGATCAGGATCGCATCGGGCAGGCGCTCGCGCACCGTCACGAACATCTGCAGCAGGAAATCCAGGTTCTTTTCATGGGCCGCCCGCCCGACATTGAGGCACACGGGGGCGTGTTCCGGGATGTTATGGCGTGCACGAAAGCCACGGCCATCACCCGGGAGAAAACGATTCTCATCGAGTCCGGTGGGCAGGACCTCGATCGGTTGCCGGATGCCGTAGGCCTGGAGTGCGTCCCGCATGGGACGGGAGGGCGAGATCACGCGCTGGACCTGGCTGCATTGCGTGCGGCTGAAACGCCGTGCCGCCGCCCTCAGCAGTGACCGGGGCAGCCAGCCGATGTAGTTGTAGAGGTATTCCTCGAAGTAGGTGTGATAGGTTTCGACGACGGGGACGCACAGACGACGGGCCAGCCACACGCCCAGATAGTGGGCGACGAAGGGTGTCTGGATATGCACGCAGTCGATGTCGGCCTCGCGCAGGGCCGGCAGCAGCCGGCGGATCACGCCGGAGCGCATCATCCGGTCTTCGCGGTCGAAGAACAGGCCGCGGGAGGGGATGCGGATGACGTCGGTCTCCTCGGCCTCGTCGGCGTAGCGAGGGGCGATCAGTGTGACGCGATGCCCGGCGCGCAACAGCTCCTGGCGGAAGGTCTGGATCGACGTCGATACCCCGTTGACGCGGGGGAAGTAGACGTCGGAGATCATCAGTATGTGCATCGGGAGCAGGAAGTCAGATCAGCTGGAAGCTCAGCTGGGCAATGGCGGCGCCGAGTACGGCGCCGGCGATGACATCGCTCGGGTAATGCAGGCCGAGCACGACGCGCGAGGCCATAATCAGCGCCGTGAAAGGCACCAGGAGCCAGGACAGCTCCGGATAGTGCCCGATGGCCACCAGGCTGAAGGAAACGGCATGCAGGGTGTGCCCCGAGGGAAACGAGAAGTGGTCGAGTGGCGCGGTGCCGACCTGGATGGCCGGCGTGACCTGAAAGGGGCGTTGTCTCGACGTGCGGCCCTTGAGCTGTTTATAGAGCAGCAGCCCGACCAGGGCGACGCCAGCCATCTGCAGGGAAACGGCAATGGCCTCTAGGCCATGGATCGCCGGCAGCAGCAGCATGAGGGTGTACCAGAAGATGCCGTCGCCCAGGCGACTGATCAGGGCGAAGAAGCGCCGGGGTGGCTCAAAGGCGGCAAGGCGATTGCAGCGAATGCACAGGTCGAGATCGACCGCCAGGACACGGCGCCAGGAGGCAGGGCGAATCGAATGCATGATCGGTATCCCCAGTTCGACGTGTCTATAGCCTGTACGGCCGCCATGTCTCGGTGATGACACCGGGATGACGATGGCGTGACGTCGTGATGCCGGTGCGGATGTTCCTGGTCAGGCGTGTGCGCCGGGGCGTCGATCCGCTGCCATGGCATAGTTCAGCTGACCGTTGTGTCGCAGGGTCTCGCGCAAGGTCTCACCACGGCCGATACCGTAATACACGATGCCGGCCTGCCGCATGGCGGCAGGCTCGAACAGGTTCCGCCCGTCGAAGACCACCGGGGTGTCCAGCAGGGGGCGCAGCTCGGCCGCCGACAGGCGGAAGCAGTCCCAGTCGGTCACGATGACGAGCGCATCCACGCCCTGCAGGGCCTCCTCGCGGGACTGGCAGATCGTCAGGTCCCGGCGCTGGCCATACAGGCGCTGGCAAGCCTGCCCGGCGACCGGGTCGTAGGCGCGCACCTCGGCGCCTGCTGCCCACAGGGCCTCCATCAGGGGGCGGCTGGGGGCCTCGCGCATATCATCCGTATTCGGCTTGAAGGCCAGTCCCCAGAGGCCGAAGCGGCGGCCGGAGAGGCTGCCGGCGAAATGCTGGCGGATCTTCTCGATCAGGCGCCCCTTCTGGCGCGCATTCACGTTCTCCACAGAGGTCAACAGTTCCGGCTGGTAGTCGACGCCGTGCGCCGTGCGGATCAGGGCCTTGACGTCCTTGGGGAAGCAGGAGCCGCCGTAGCCGCAGCCCGCGTAGATGAAGTGCCGGCCGATGCGTGGATCACTGCCGATGCCGGCGCGTACCTGGTCGATGTCGGCGCCCAGATGCTCGGCCAGGTTGGCCAGCTCGTTCATGAAGCTGATGCGGGTGGCGAGCATGGCGTTGGCGGCGTATTTCGTCAGTTCGGCTGATGCCAGATCCATGATCAGCACCTGATCGGCGCGGTCGACGAAGGGGCGATAGAGTTCCTGCATGAGATCGGCGCAGGTTGCCCGGTCGACGCCGACGATGACCCGGTCAGGGCGCATGAAGTCGGCAATGGCTGCGCCTTCCTTGAGGAATTCGGGGTTCGACACCACGTCGAAATCGGCATCCAGGCCCCGGCGAGCCAGGGTATCGGTAACGACGGCGGCAACACGA
The DNA here is from genome assembly GCA_033839185.1 of Gammaproteobacteria bacterium. Classification (GTDB taxonomy): domain Bacteria; phylum Pseudomonadota; class Gammaproteobacteria; order SpSt-1174; family SpSt-1174; genus SpSt-1174. Next base: position 1,312 of record JAJLKJ010000101.1, on the reverse strand, counting down.
CGTCCGGTGCCCACCGGAACCGTGGACTTGTTGACGATCACCCGGTAGTCATCCATGTGCGTGGCGATGGTGCGCGCCACATCCAGTACATGCCGCAGGTCGGCCGAACCGTCTTCATCGGGCGGGGTGCCTACGGCGATGAATTGCAGTAGACCGTGTCGTACCCCGTGGGTGGCATCGAGGGTGAATGCCAGGCGGCCTTCAGCCCTGTTTCGTTCGACCATCGAGGCCAGCCCCGGCTCGTAGATGGGGATCTCGTTGCGGTTTAGTGCCTCGATCTTGTCCGGATCGATATCCACGCAGATCACCTCGTGCCCGGCCTCTGCCAGACAGGTGCCCGTGACCAGTCCCACGTAACCACTGCCATAAACCGTGATCTTCATCTTGTGCCTCGCCGTCAAATGCGCTTCAATTGCGACCCCGCACCAGGACGGGCTGCAGGTCGCCACTCAGACCATGCTAGGCGTGGTTTGTGACAGTGCGGTGAGGGCCCGGTGACGGCCCGGCTACAGCCGGATTGCGGGTAATTTGGAGTTGACAGGGCAGGTTCACTGCCCCAAAATTACCGCCTTTCGTCTGGAGGGGTTCCCGAGCGGCCAAAGGGGGCAGACTGTAAATCTGCTGGCTCAGCCTTCGGAGGTTCGAATCCTCCCCCCTCCACCAGACTTGAAGTCCGCCCCGCGGTATCCCGGGGGAGGATGAGAACCGATAAGAGGTTCGAGGCGAGCGAAGGCGAGCCAACGTCGCGCAAGCGACGGCCCGGAGGGCGGCAGGCCGCAGGCCTGTATCCTCCCCAGATTGCAGGAGCGGGGTGATGTGCCCGGCCCGGATCCCGGTCAAATGGGTTCAGGCAGTCCCGGAGGCGGGGCGCCGGCAAGGCGGGTGTAGTTCAATGGTAGAACTTCAGCCTTCCAAGCTGAATACGTGGGTTCGATTCCCATCACCCGCTCCATATTAAGAGAGGCCAGGCCCGACCCGAGGGTGGACGGTTCGAAGATCGTCGGCCGCGTCGGGTTTTTGCTCTGGTTTACGAGGTTTCGGCCCATATAGCTCAGGCGGTAGAGCGCATCCTTGGTAAGGATGAGGTCACCAGTTCGACTCTGGTTATGGGCTCCAGATTTTCAATGTTGCATTGATCGCTTTCCAAAGACTCGATGGGGTGTTTGAGTTATGTCCAAGGAAAAATTTGAGCGTACGAAACCGCACGTCAACGTCGGCACGATTGGTCACGTTGACCATGGCAAGACCACGCTGACGGCGGCTTTGACGGTAACGCAGGCGAAGAAGTTTGGTGGTGAGCAGAAGGCTTACG
>JAJLKJ010000100.1:0-4983 GCA_033839185.1 Gammaproteobacteria bacterium | reverse complement strand
GGCCGGACTCGGATTGGGACTCACGAACACCCGCGACCCGCCGATACGCACATCCTGCTCGCCCCAGTCCCCCGCCTCCTCCGCATAACCGGCATGCACCAGGAACTGCCGCCAGGCCACCTTGCCGTGGAACCAGACGATGCGGGGGGCGCAAACCAGCAGCTTCTCGTTGAGGCACGGTGCGTCGGCGCGGAAATCGGCCGCGCGCAGGGCCGAGCCGCTGCGGCTCGGGCGCTTGACCACATCGGTAAAACCGATGCGGTCGCGCGTGAACAGGGTCTCCATGGCCGCGACGCCGGGCTCCAGCGGGGCGGCCGGCAGGCCGGAGGCATTGAGGGCGCGCCAGAAGCGGTTCTGGGGCGTGGCGAAGTAGAAGCCGGCCTGCACCGCATTCACGGACGGATTGAGGCCCACCGAGACGATGTCGAGCCCCGGTGCCAGGTAGTCCGGCAGGGTCTTCATGAATCGAACAGCCCGAGCTGGTCGCCACTTTGGGGCGGCGGCGCGAATCGCCCGCAGTCGAGCCGGCGTATGCGCTGACTGCGGTTGAGCCCCAGGCGTCGCGTCGCCACTGCAAAGCGCTGGGCCACCAGCTCGGCCAGCACCCCCTCGCCACGCATGCGGCTGCCAAAGCGCGGATCGTTGGCTCGCCCGCCGCGCAGGTCGTGCAGCAGGCTCATCACATGGCCGGCACGCAGCGGTACCTGGGCCTCCAGCCATTCCGGAAACAGTTCGCGCAGCTCGTGCGGCAGGCGCAGCATCACGTAGCCCGCCTCCCCCGCTCCGGCCTCTGCCGCCGCCGCCAGGATGGCCTCGATCTCGTGATCGGTGAGCCCGGGGATGATCGGGGCGACCAGCACGCCCACCGGCACGCCGGCCTCGGCCAGGCGGGCGATCGTCTGCAGGCGGCGCGCCGGGGCGGCGGCACGCGGCTCCATGCGCCGGGCGAGATCCGCATCCAGGGTGGTGATGGAGATCATCACCTCGGCCTGCCCATCGGCGGCCATGGGCGCCAGCAGGTCGAGGTCGCGCTCGATCAGTGCGGACTTGGTGATGAGGGATACCGGCTGGCCGAAGTCGCGCATCACCGTGAGCAGCTGCCGGGTGATCTGCAGGCGCCGCTCCACCGGCTGGTAGGCATCGGTGTTCACGCCCAGGGCAATGGGTTCGCAACGATAGCCGGGACGACGCAGCTCACCCGCCAGCAGCTCGGCCGCCCGTGGCTTGTAGAACAGCCGGCTCTCGAAATCGAGGCCGGCGGAGAGGCCTAGGTAGGTATGGCTGGGCCGTGCGAAGCAGTAACTGCAGCCGTGCTCGCAGCCCCGGTAGGGATTGACCGACTGACGAAAGGGGATATCCGGGGAGTCGTTGCGCGTGATCACGCTGCGCGCCCGGTCCTCGATCAGCGTCGTGCGCAGAGGGGCTGCTTCCTCCGCCTCACCCCAGCCATCGTCGAAGGCCTCGTGTTGCCGCGACTCGAAACGCCCGTCGCGGTTGCTCTGCGCCCCGCGCCCTCGCGGTCCCATCGACATCAGTCGGCGAATGGCCGCCTGTCGGCCGGCAGCAGCTGCTCCAGGCGCCGGGCCAGCATGGACACCAGGCGCTTGAAGGTGTCGAAGCTGCGCGCATCCAGCCGGCAGGCCGGGTTGCGGCGGTCGGCATACAGCAGCCCGTAGGGTTCGCCATCGACAAACACCGACATGGCCATGAAGGACGGCCCGTCGAGCAGCGCGCGCAAGGCGGTCGGCACATGCCCCCAGTACTTGCGGGCGTTGTCCTCGTTGACCCAGACCGCCGAGGGCTTTTGCATCAGCGCACTGAAGAGGTTGGCCGGTTCGGGGGAAAACCGCAGATGATTGAAGTCGGGTTCATAGTCCGTGCCGACCAGGGCCTCGGGGGCAAGGGTGCCATCGGCAAGCCGACGGGCAAAGAACAGACGGTTGAGGCCCAGGGCATCTCGCATCAGCTCCAGGGCCTGCGCCAGATAGGTGCCGGGTTCGCCTTCCCCGCGAGACAGGGTGGCCACCACCGAGGCCAGGCGATCGCCACGGGGGGCGAGACAGAAGGCCACCGGTGCCTTGTGGCCGGTACCAACGGCCGGTGGCTCGTCTTCCAGGAGTGCCAGCGGACGAATGCCGTAGTGGCCGGCGCGCTGATTGAAACCCGCCAGAATCCGGTTGGTGCTCTCGACAAACGCCTCCCAGGGCAGGTCGAGGTACTGACGGGCCATGTCCAGCAGGGCCCGGCAATGCGGTGCCTGCCAGCCGTGCGTGGCCTGGTAGGCGACCTGGGCGGCCAGCATCACCCCCAGGGTGCGGGATTCCTGGGCATAGCGGGAGGACAGGCTCTCCACCACGAGCCGAGGCAGGCCGTAGGCCCCGGCCAGGGCGTGACCGAAGCACTCGATACTGCCGCCAAACACCACATACTCGGCCTCCTCCGGCGTGGCGCCCGGGGTTTGGCGCAGCGCCTCCAGCTGCATCATCTGCCCGGAAGACTGAAGCCAGAGGGTGATCCCGCCGATATGAGAGAAGAGGCCGGCCAACGCCACCTCCTGGGGGGCGATATCGTGGCGGTGGCGGGCCCAGTCCTCACAGAGGAGCGAGGCCAGCCAGGAACGGGCATAGAGCCGCCGCAGCTGGGTCTGGACGTGGGTATCCATGGGTGCCGCGATGGTCGGCAGCTCCCGGGCCATGCCGACCACGCGCTCCAGGCCGAGCAGCATCACGGTCTTGTCCAGGTCGACCACATCCTCATGGAAGTGGCGCTGGCGATGTGCATTCGCCGTCTGCAGCAGCTTGAGGGCCATACCCGGATCGAGCAGCAGCTCCTGCCCGATCTCGCGCATCGCCATGTCGTCACGGGCGCGCAGGGCCTCGATGTGGGCAAGCGTCTCGGGCAGGATGGGAAGCTCGGTACGCAGGGCGTCTTCTACACGAGACTGCAGATCTTTTTCGGACATGGACAGGCGCTCGATACTCGCAAAAACTGAAGGTACTGCTGGGTTATTATGAACGAATCTCGCAAGTTTGATGCAACTTTGCCGTTATACGTGATTGCCCGGCCTGCCAACAGCGGGTATCCGTTGCCTGTGAATGTTGGGTATCATGGCCACCTGATCCTGCGACCGCACTGCCGCGAGACGCCGGAACGACAGACAGCAACGACACGGAGATCCTGTTCGTGAAGCTCATTCTTGGCGCCATCGTCGTCATGGCATCCGTCCTCGGCGGCTTCATGGCTCACGGGGGGAAACTGCTGGCCATCTGGCAGCCCTTCGAAATCGTCATCATCTGCGGTGCCGCACTCGGTGCCTTCATCATCGCCAATCCCATGAAGGTCGTGATGGGGGCACTCAAGAGCGTTCCTGCCCTGCTGGGCGGCCCCGTCTACAAGAAGCAGGACTACATGGACCTGCTGGGCCTGATGTACGACCTCTTCAGCAAGGCCCGCAAGGAAGGCCTGATGGGGATCGAGTCCGACATCGAGGAGCCCGAGGAAAGCGCGGTCTTCCAGAAGTACCCCCGCATCCTCAAGAACCACCATGCCGTGGAATTCGTCTCCGACTACATGCGCCTGGTGGTCAGCGGCAGCATGAACTCCTTCGAGCTCGACAACCTGATGGACGTCGAGCTCGAGACCCACCACCACGAGGTTGCCGAGCCCGGACATGCCGTACAGCGCGTGGCCGATGCCCTGCCCGCCTTCGGCATCGTGGCCGCGGTGCTCGGTATCGTGAACACCATGGAGTCCATCGGCGGCCCCATCGAGCAGATCGGTGGCAAGGTGGCGGCGGCCCTGGTGGGCACCTTCCTCGGCATCCTGCTGGCCTACGGCTTCGTCGGCCCCATGAGCACGGCCCTGGAGCGCCGCGCCGAGGAGGAAACCCGCTTCCTCACCTGTCTCAAGGCCTGCATCCTCGCCAACGTGCAGGGCTACAGCCCGCAGGTGGCCGTCGAGTTCGGCCGCAAGACCATGTCCCCCGCCCTGCGTCCGAGCTTCCAGGAGCTCGAAGATCATCTCAAGGGCCAGCGGGGCTAAGCGGGCCCGGCAGCAGCAATGGAAGACAAGAAGCAACCAATCGTCGTCAAGAAGGTCGTCAAGAAGGGCGGCCATCACGGCGGCGCGTGGAAGATCGCCTTCGCCGACTTTGCCACCGCCATGATGGCCTTCTTTCTGCTGCTGTGGATCCTGGGTTTCACCGACGAGACGCAGAAGGCCGCCATCTCCGAGTACTTCGAGAATCCGTCCCCTACCTTTGGCGCCAGCCCCAGACCTTCGCCGAATGCCATCGACGGCCCGGGTGGCGCCAGCACCAGCATGATCGATCATGGCGGCGCCATGGAGCTCTACAGCGAACCGCCCTCCCCGGAAGGCATGGACGAGGAGACCATCGAGAAGCTGGCCGAGCAGGCCGAGGAGCGCCGGCTGGAGGAACTGCTGGCCGAGCTCGAGGCCGCCATCGAGAAGAGCCAGGCGCTCCAGCCGTTCAAGGATCAGCTGCTGCTGGACATCACCCCCGAAGGCCTGCGCATCCAGATCGTCGACAAGGAAAACCGCTCCATGTTCGCCGTTGGCAGCGCCCGCCTGCAGCCCTATACCCGCGAGATCCTCCATGACATCGCCCAGGTGATCAACGACGTACCCAACCACATCAGCATCACCGGCCATACCGATGCCCGCCCCTACCCCGGCGAGAACTACGGCAACTGGGAACTCTCGGCCGACCGCGCCAACGCCGCCCGTCGCGAACTGGTCGCCGGCGGCCTGCAGCAGGACAAGGTGGGACGCGTGGTCGGCCTGGCCTCTTCCGTCCTGTTCGACAAGGCGGACCCCTACAACCCCATCAACCGTCGCATCAGCATCATCGTGATGAACAAGCGCACGGAAGAAGCGATCCAGCACGAAGGTCGGTAGAAAGTTACAAACCGCAAACCTTCGTAGGAGCGCCGTTTATGCCCTCTGGGTGCAAGGCGCGATCGG
>JAJLKJ010000099.1:0-3205 GCA_033839185.1 Gammaproteobacteria bacterium | reverse complement strand
GCATGCCTATCTCAACCAGGGCACGCCCATCCGCGATACGCTGCTGGCGGCCCTGGCCAACCCGGTGCTGCCGCAGGAGCCCGCCGCCCGCATGGTGCTGGCCGAGGCCTGCGTGCGCGCCAACGAGCACCGGCTGATCGAACCCTATCCCCAGTTCAAGCTGCTGGCCGACATGGTGCGCTGGTACCGGCGGCACCCGGAAGGGCTGGCCTACGTGAACGAGGGCTTCCTCGCCGACCTGCTGGTCTGTTATCACCTGGCCTGGATGGGCGAGACCACGCGCCGGCGCGACGAGCGCGTGGCCCGGCTGATGGACCGGCAGAGCGGTTATACCCTGGAGGACCGCCGGCAGCTGCTGCAGATCATCTGCGAACAGCTGAGCAGCGTGGTCGAGCAGTATCGCGCCCTGGCCGAGCAGGGGCAGGTGGAACTCTCCATGACCCCCTATGCCCACCCCATCATGCCGCTGCTGCTGGACACGCGGGCCGCGCAGGATGCCATGCCCGGCGTGGAGCTGCCGGCCGGCGGCCAGTATCCGGGCGGCGAGGAGCGCGTGCGCTGGCACATCGTGGAGGGCATCCGCGTCTTCGAGCGCTATTTCGGTTTCCGGCCCGCCGGCTGCTGGCCTTCCGAGGGCGGGGTGAGTGCCGCCACGCTGCGGCTGCTCGGCGAGCACGGCTTTCGCTGGGCCGCCAGCGGCGAGACGGTGCTGGCCAACAGCCTCAAGGCCGTCAACGGCGGCGAGGTCGACCCCACCAAGCGCTGGCTGCATTCCCCCTATCGGCTGGAGGAGGCCGCCGCCTGTTTCTTCCGCGACGACGGCCTGTCGGACGCCATCGGCTTCAAGTATGCCGACTGGCACGCCGACGATGCAGTGGGCGACTTCGTGCATCACCTGGAGAACATCGCCACCGCCTGCGCCGACGCCCGCCAGGACTGCGTGGTGTCGGTGATCCTGGACGGCGAGAATGCCTGGGAGTACTACCCGAACAACGGCTACTACTTCCTCAGCGCCCTGTATACCCGGCTGGCCGATCACCCGACCATAGAGCTCACCACCTTCAGTGCGGCGCTGGATGCGGTCGAGCCCCGGCCGCTCGCCACGCTCACCGCCGGCAGCTGGGTGTACGGCAGCTTCTCCACCTGGATCGGCGACACCGACAAGAACCGCGGCTGGGACATGCTGATCGACGCCAAGCGGGTGTTCGATCGCCTGGTGTCGGAAGGGCGGCTCGGTGGCGATCGCCTGGAACGCGCCACCCGGCAGCTCGCCATCTGCGAGGGCTCGGACTGGTGCTGGTGGTTCGGCGACTACAACCCGGCCAATTCGGTGAGCGCCTTCGAACGCCTGTATCGTCTGCACCTGGCCAATCTCTACCAGATCATGGGCGAGGCGCCGCCCGAATACCTGGCGCACAGCTTCACGCACGGTGGTGGCAGTCCGGCCACCGGCGGGGTGATGCGGCAGGGGCAGCAGCCACACGCCTAGCAGGGCTGCAGAGGAGGGACAGGGATGCGTCCGCACGATTACGAGACCCGGATGGAGGAAGGGACCGGCTTGACCCGCACCACGACCAAGGCACGTACCCCGCTGGACCGCCGTCGCGCCGGTGTCGTGCTGCATCCGAGCTCGTTGCCGGGCGAGGGCCCCGTCGGCAGCCTCGGGCCCGATGCCTTCCGTTTCGTCGACCTGCTGGCACGGGCCGGGCTGAGTGTCTGGCAGGTACTGCCGCTGGGGCCCACCGCCCCACTGGGCTCACCCTACCAGGGCGAGTCGGCCCATGCCGGCAACACCTGGCTCGTCAGCCTCGACCCCCTGCGCCGGCAGGGCTGGATCGATGACGGCAGCCCGCCGCCGCAGGCACTCGATGCCTGGGCGGCGTGGCATGCCGCCCGACTGCGCGAGGCGCGTGTGGGTTTCCTGGCCGGCGCCGATCAGGCGGAACGCCGCAGCCTCGAGGCCTTTTGCGAGACCAATGCCGAGTGGCTGGACGACTACGCCCTGTTCCGGGCCCTGAGCCACGAGCACCGGGGGCTGCCCTGGTGGGAATGGGAGCCGGCGCTGCGCGACCGCGAGCCGGCAGCGCTCGCCGCCACGCGCGAGCGGCTGGAGGAGGTGCTCGATCAGCACCGCTTCGAGCAGTATCTCTTCTACCGGCAGTGGGCCGAGCTGCGCCGCCATGCCAACGCCCGCGGCATCCTGCTGTTCGGCGACATGCCCATCTTCGTCGCCCACAACTCGGCCGACGTCTGGGCCGAGCCACAGTATTTCGATCTCGACGAGACGGGGCAGCCGCGCCACGTGGCCGGTGTGCCGCCGGATTATTTCTCGGCCACGGGCCAGCGCTGGGGCAACCCGCTGTACGACTGGCAAGTGATGAAGGCCGACGGATTCGCCTGGTGGGAACGGCGCCTGCGTACCCTGGAGACCCAGTTCGACCTCATCCGCGTGGATCACTTCCGCGGGTTTCAGGCCTACTGGTCCATCCCGGCCGGCGAGGAGACGGCCATCCGGGGGGAGTGGGTCAGCGCGCCCGGCGAGGCGCTGTTCCAGCGGCTGCGCGAACGGCTGGGCAATCTGCCGCTGGTGGCCGAGGACCTGGGCACCATCACGCCCGAGGTCGAGGCACTGCGCGACGCCTGGGGCCTGCCCGGCATGAAGATCCTGCAGTTCGCCTTCGACGGCAGCCCCGACAACCCCTACCTGCCGGATCACCACGTCGACAACGCCGTGGTCTACACGGGCACCCACGACAACGACACCAGCCTGGGCTGGTACACCTCGCTGGACGAGGCCACGCGCCGTTACGTGCATGACTACCTGGGCGAACCCGACGAGCCCATGCCCTGGCCGCTGATCCGCGCCGCGCTGGGCTCGGTCGCGCGCCTGGCCATGGTGCCCATGCAGGACCTGCTCGCCCTCGACGGCGGACACCGCATGAACGTACCGGGCACGGTGAAGGACAACTGGACCTGGCGCTTCGACTGGGACCAGGTCGGCGACGACCTGCCGCCACGTGTGCGGCACCTGGTCGAGCTGTATGATCGGGAGGGAGCTGAAGTTTGAAGTTTGAAGTTTGAAGTTTGAAGTTTGACGTCGCACGTCATAGGGCGGCCCGTGTCCGCCGGACGGACGATGCCGAAGCGAATGTGCACGGATGACCGGGTAGTGTTCTTCCTCTGTGATCTCTGTGCCCTCTGTGGC
>JAJLKJ010000098.1:0-19631 GCA_033839185.1 Gammaproteobacteria bacterium | reverse complement strand
CGGGCGCATCATCGGGGTGGTGATGGTCTTCCACGACGTGACCATGGCGCGCGAGCTCACGCAGAAGATGACCTGGCAGGCCACCCATGACGCCCTCACCGGGCTGGTGAACCGTGCCGAGTTCGAGCGCCGGCTGGCCGCGCTGATCCGCCAGCCCGGCGAGCCGGGCAGCACGCACGCGCTGCTCTACATCGACCTCGACCAGTTCAAGGTGGTGAACGACACCTGTGGCCACGTGGCCGGCGACGAACTGCTGCGCCAGCTCAGCTTCCTGCTCAAGGAGCATGTGCGCGACAGCGACACCCTGGCGCGCCTGGGCGGCGACGAGTTCGGGCTGCTGCTGGAGCGCTGTCCCCTGGGACGGGCGCGCGAGATCGCCGAGAGCCTGCGCCACGTGATCAAGGACTTCCGTTTCACCTGGGACGAGAAGCCCTTCGAGATCGGTGCCAGCATCGGCGTGGTGGAGGTCGACGAGGATTCGGAGAGCCTGTCGACGGTGATGAGCGCGGCCGACGTGGCCTGCTACGCCGCCAAGGACCTGGGGCGCAACCGCGTGCACGTCTACGAGCCCAACGACGAGGAGCTCAAGCAGCGCCGCGGCGAGATGCAATGGATCGGGCGCATCAACAATGCCCTGGCCAACGACCGGCTGGTGCTCTACGGCCAGGCCATCCGCCCGGTGGGCGGCGAGGCGGACGAGGGCAGGCACTACGAGATTCTGGTGCGCATGCTGGACGAGGAGGGCGAGCTGGTGCCGCCGGCCGCCTTCATCCCGGCCGCGGAGCGCTACAACCTGATGCCCTCGGTGGACAAGTGGGTGGTGAACCACGTCTGCCGCCTGGCCGGCGCGCTACGGGCGCGGGGCGGGGCCGGCCAGCTGACCATGCTCGCCATCAATCTCTCCGGCAGCACGCTCAGCGATGACGACTTCCTCGGCTTCGTGCGTCACCAGCTCGAGGCCTACCGGGTGCCGCCCGAACTGATCTGTTTCGAGATCACCGAGACGGCGGCCATTGCCAACCTGGCACGCGCCATCCAGTTCATTCGCGAGATGAAGCGCCTGGGCTGCCGCTTTGCGCTGGACGATTTCGGCAGCGGCCTGTCGTCCTTCGCCTACCTGAAGAACCTGCCGGTGGACTACCTCAAGATCGACGGCGGCTTCATCCGTGACATGGTGGCCGACCCCATCGATCGCGCCATGGTGCGCAGCATCAACGAGGTGGGACACGTGATGGGGATACAGACCATCGCCGAATTCGTCGAGGACGAGGAGACGCTGGCGGTGCTGCAGGGTATCGGCGTGGACTACGCCCAGGGCTATGGCATCGAGCATCCCGCGCCGCTGGTCGGACAGCTCGGGCTGGATCACGGGCTGGCGCCCGGGGCTAGCGTGCGCGCAGCCGTTCGGCGATCGCGCGCAACGCCCGCGCCCGGTGACTGACGCGGTTCTTCTCGGCGGGGTCGAGTTCGGCGGCCGACCGCTCCAGTGTCGGGTCGAAGAACAATGGGTCGTAGCCGAAGCCGCCGTCGCCGCGCGCTGACTCCAGGATGCGCCCCTCCCAGCTGCCCTCGGCGATCACCGGCGTGGGGTCTTCGGCGTGGCGCAGGAAGGCCACCGCGCAATAGAACCGTGCGCCGCGCTCGGCCGCCGGCAGGCCCTCCAGCGCCGCCAGCAGCCGGGCGTTGTTGGCTGCATCGTCGCCATGAGCGCCGGCGTAGCGGGCCGAGTAGATGCCCGGTGCACCGTTGAGGGCGTCGACCTCGATGCCGGAGTCGTCCGCCATCGCCGGCAGGCCGGTGTGCGCGGCCGCGTGGCGGGCCTTGAGGATGGCGTTCTCGATGAAGCTGAGCCCCGTCTCCTCCGCATCCGGCACGCCGAAGTCCGACTGCGGCAGCACCTGGATGCCCGTGCCCTCGAGGAGCTGGCGCAGCTCGGCGAGCTTGCCCTTGTTGCCGGTGGCGAGCACGAGTTTCATCCGGATGTCCTCCTAGATGCCCAGGGCCTGCTTCTGGTGTTCGATGATGTTGCCGATGCCGGCGGCGGCCAGGTCCAGCATCGCGTCCAGTTCCTCGCGGCGGAAGGCATGGCCCTCGGCGGTGCCCTGCACCTCGATGAAGGCCCCGCCGTCGTTCATCACCACGTTCATGTCGGTCTCGGCACTGGAGTCCTCGTCGTAGTCGAGGTCCAGCACCGGCGTGCCGTCGAAGATGCCCACCGACACCGAGGCCACCAGGCCGTGCAGGGGGTTGGTACGTAGCTGCCCCTTCTTCATCAGGTGGGTGATGGCATCGTAGAGGGCGACGAAGCCGCCGCTGATGGAGGCCGTGCGCGTGCCGCCGTCGGCCTGGATCACGTCGCAGTCCACCGTGATCTGGCGCTCGCCCAGGGCGGAGAGGTCGCAGGCGGCGCGCAGCGAGCGGCCGATCAGGCGCTGGATCTCCTGGGTGCGTCCGCCCTGCTTGCCGCGGGCCGCCTCGCGGGCCATGCGGCTGCCCGTGGAGCGCGGCAGCATGCCGTACTCGGCCGTCACCCAGCCCTGACCCTTGCCCTTCAGCCAGGGCGGCAGGCGCTCCTCCACCGTGGCGGTGCAGATCACCTTGGTGTGGCCGAACTCCACCAGGACCGAGCCCTCCGCGTGCTTGGTGTAGTTGCGGGTGAACTGGATCTCGCGTAGCTGGTCCGGTGCGCGGCCGCTGGGTCTCATGCCTGTCTCCTGGTCGGGATGTGGTGTTGCGGGTCGGCATTATAGCGGCTCGGCCCGTCCGATGTCGGGCGGACGGGGCGAATGCACTACAATGGCGGGACATATCAAACACCACAAGGGCAGGACATGTTACGCAGCATGACGGCATTCGCGCGCCGCGAGGCGCAAGGGGACTGGGGTACGCTCGTCTGGGAGCTCCGCTCGGTGAACCACCGTTATCTCGAGCCCGGCCTGCGCCTGCCGGAGGAGTTCCGCGCCCTGGAGAACGCCGTGCGCGAGCGGCTGCAGGCCCGTCTCGGTCGCGGCAAGATCGAATGCGGCCTGCGCTACCAGGCCGGCAGCGGGGCGGTCTCGACCGTGGATGTGAACGTGGAGCTGGCCCGCGCCGTGATCGAGGCCTGTGACCGCATCGAGCAAGAGATGAGCAACGCCCAGCGCCAGTCCGCCATCGACGTGCTGCGCTGGCCCGGCGTGGCCCGCGAGGCCGAGCGCGACATGGCGCCCGTGCACGAGGCGGCGCTGGGGCTGCTGGAGCAGGCCCTGGACGAGCTGGTGGAGAGCCGCGAGCGCGAGGGTGGCCGGCTGCAGACCATCATCGAGGAGCGGGCCGCGGCCATCGGCGGGATCGTGGCCGAGGTGCGCGGGCGCCGCGTCGAGGTGATGCAGGGTGTGCGCGACAAGCTGCTCGCCCGCATCCAGGACCTCGGGGTGGAGGCCGATCCCGGACGGCTGGAACAGGAGCTGGCCATCATCGCCCAGCGCCTGGACGTGGACGAGGAACTCGACCGGCTGGACTCCCACCTCAAGGAACTCGCCGCCACCCTGGCGCGCGACGAGCCGGTCGGCCGGCGCCTGGACTTCCTCATGCAGGAATTCAACCGCGAGGCCAACACCCTGGGCTCCAAGGCCAACGACACCCGGACCACCCAGGCCGCGGTGGAGCTCAAGGTGCTGATCGAGCAGATGCGCGAGCAGGTGCAGAACATCGAGTAAGTCCGGGTGCGGAAATAACTCATTGATATTGAAAGGGTATTTTCTTCGCTGCATTTGCCCGGGAATGAACTAACATCAGTCAGTGCGGCAGCATTCCCCGCCGCGGGAGGCCGGCAAGGACTTGTCGGCCGCAATCCGGGTACCTATGAGGGAGATCCCTATGGCACGAGACACGCTCGTCTCCGCCATTCGCGCGGCCATGGAACGCGATGGCGGCATCAACCTCCACGAATATCCCATCCGCATCATTCACAACGGCAGCCTTCGGCTCGAGGGCGAGGTCGGCAGCATCGAGGCCAAGCGCAAGGCACTGCTCATCGCCCGGCGACTGGCCGATGGCCAGCCGGTGGAGGACGGTCTGCGCCTGATCCCGGGCGAGCGCCGCGAGGGCAAGGCCCTGCTCAACGGCGTGCTGAATGCACTCATGCAGGAACCGGCCTTTGCCGAGTTCGACATCGCCAATGGCGAGCAGCGCGAGACCGGCAGCCCCCGCGGGCGCATCCAGGTCAAGGTGGACGGCAGCCGCGTGGTGCTGCTCGGCTGGGTCAACAGCCTATCGCACCGGCGTCTGGCCGAGGTGATCGCCTGGTGGGTGCCCGGCTGCTGCGATGTGCTCAACCTCCTGCACGTGGAACCGGCCGAGATGGAGACCGACGACGAGATCTCCGATGCCGTGCGCCTGGTGCTGGACAAGGAGCCCTCGCTCAACGCCGACGAGATCCGCATCCTGACCCGCAACGCCGAGGTCACCCTGGCCGGGGTGGTGCACAGCACGGAGCAGAAGCGCATCGCGAGCCTCGACTGCTGGTACATCCCCGGCGTGCACGCCGTACACAACCGACTGGAAGTGAGGCCCCGCTAACCCTCCAGCGGAACCTCCTGTGAGATTCGCCCGCCGCCAGGCGGGCATTTTTTTGGCGGGCGCCGCCTCTCCACTTGAAAAGCCTCCTTCCGCCCCTATCTGGAAGTACACGCAGACATCCTGTCGCATGACCTGTAGTGGAGGTGGAACCATGGCAATGACGCGTTATGAACCCTGGAGCCTGCTCAACCAGCTGCACCGGGAGATGGACAACATGATCCGCGGCGGCGACGAGAGCGCGCTGGCCACCAGCGACTGGCACCCGTCGGTGGACATCAAGGAAGAGGCCGATGCCTACGTGATCTACGCCGACATCCCGGGCGTGGACCCGAAGGACATCGAGGTGCACATGGAACATGGCGTGCTGACCATCCGTGGCGAGCGCAAGTCCGAGACCAGCGAGGAGCGCGACAACTTCCGGCGCGTGGAGCGCGTGCGCGGTTCCTTCTATCGGCGCTTCAGCCTGCCCGACACGGCGGACGCCGAGAAGATCACGGCGCGCAGCGAGCACGGCGTGCTGGAGGTGCGCATTCCCAAGCAGGAAAAGCTGCAGCCGCGGCGCATCGCGGTCGAGGGCTGATCATCCCGGGGTGAACACACAGGCGGCGTCATCGGTGTATGCTGAGACGCCGCCCAGATTGTGTGACAGCTGATGGAATTCAAGGACTATTACAAGATTCTCGGCGTCGAACGCGGCGCCTCCGCCGACGAGATCAAGAAGGCCTACCGCCGGCTTGCACGCAAGTACCACCCGGACGTGAGCAAGGAGGCGCAGGCCGAGGACCGGTTCAAGGAGGTCAACGAGGCCTACGAGGTGCTCAAGGACCCGGAAAAGCGTCGCGCCTACGACCAGCTCGGTGCCAACTGGAAGTCCGGACAGGACTTTCGTCCGCCGCCGGACTGGGAGGACATGTTCGGCTTCGGCGGTGCGGCGGGCGGTGCGCGCGCGGCGGGCGGCGGATTTGGCGGCAACGGCTTCAGCGATTTCTTCGACTCGCTGTTCGGCGGCGGTTTTCGTCGTGCCGACGGTGGTGCCGGCGGCATGTTCCGGCAGAAGGGCGCCGACCAGCGCGCCAGCATCCGCGTGAGTGTCGAGGACCTCTACCACGGCGGCAGCAAGACCATACGCCTGGCCAGCGGCCGCTCGCTGAAGATCAGCATCCCGCGGGGCATGACCGACAGCGGCCAGATCCGCCTGGCCGGCCAGGGTGGCCCCGGCGTCAACGGCGGGCCGAACGGCGACCTCTATCTCACGCTCAATGCCGCGCCGCATGCCTATTACCGGCTGGACGGTCGCGACATCCTGCTCGACCTGCCCGTGGCCCCCTGGGAGGCGGCGCTGGGCGCCAGCATCAAGGTGCCGACCCTGGGCGGTCCGGTGGAGCTCAAGATCCCGCCGGGCACCCAGTCCGGACGAAAGCTGCGGCTCAAGGGGCGTGGCCTGCCGGGCAGTCCGCCGGGCGATCAGTACGTGCTGGTGCAGATCGTGACCCCGCCGGCCGAGACGGAGGCGCAGCGCGACTTCTACGCGCGCATGCAGAAGGAGCTGGCCTTCGATCCCCGCGCGCATCTGACCGGTGGCTGAGCTCTGCGCCTGAACTTTTCGCGGCTGCCGGGGTTCTAGTACCACAGTCGTGGCGGGCCGGCCGGTCCGCCGGAATCCGAAAGCGAGGTAAGGCATGCTGAAGACCGCAGGTGCACGGATGCTGTTGTCCGTTCTGTTCATGGGTTTCCTTTTCTCCGCCCTCCCGGCATGGGCGATGCTGCCCGAGGCGGTGGATGGCCAACCGCTGCCGACGCTGGCGCCGATGATCGAGCGGGTGACCCCGGCGGTGGTGAAGATCTCCACGCGCGGACGCGCCGCCGCGCAGAACCCGCTGTTCGACGATCCCTTCTTCCGCCGCTTCTTCGGCGCGCCCGAACAGCCGCGCGAGCGTCAGACACAGGGGCTGGGATCGGGCGTGATCGTGGACGCGCAGAACGGCTACATCATCACCAACCATCACGTGATCGATCGCGCCGACGAGATCGCGGTGACGCTGCGCGACGGGCGCGAGTTTCCGGCCCGCCTGGTGGGCGCGGATGCCGACGCCGACGTGGCGGTGCTGCAGATCGAGGCCGAGGGCCTGACCCAGGTGGAGATGGCAGACTCCGACGCGCTGCAGGTGGGCGACTTCGTGGTGGCCATCGGCAACCCCTTCGGGCTCAGCCAGACCGTCACCTCCGGCATCGTCAGCGCGCTCGGCCGCAGTGGCCTGGGCATCGAGTCCTACGAGGACTTCATCCAGACCGACGCCTCCATCAATCCCGGCAATTCCGGCGGTGCGCTGGTGAACCTGCGCGGCGAGCTGGTGGGCATCAACACGGCCATCCTCGGTTCCAGCGGCAACATCGGCATCGGCTTCGCCATCCCGGTGAACATGGCGCGCGGGATCATGGATCAGCTGGTGGAATACGGCGAGGTGCGCCGGGGCCGGCTGGGCGTGTCGGTGCAGGATCTCACGCCGCAGCTGGCGCAGGCCTTCGACATCCGTCGTGTCCAGGGGGCGGTGATCGCCCAGGTGGCGCCCGACTCCCCGGCGGACAGGGCCGGGCTCAAGCCCGGCGACGTGGTGGTGGCGGTGAATGGCCGGCCGATACGCCGCTCGGCCGACATGCGCAATGCCGTCGGTCTGCTGCGCATCGGCTCGGAGGTGGCGCTCACCGTCATTCGCAACGGCGAGGAGCGCAGTCTGGTGGCCAAGGTGGCCGAGCCCGAGGTGAACACGGCGCAGGCCGGGCGGTTCAGCAGGAAGCTCGAGGGGGCGACCCTGAGTGACATCCGCGAGGGCTCGCCGCTCTACGGCAAGGTGGAGGGCGTGCTGGTGGCCGATGTCGCGCATGGCAGCCCGGCCCATGTCAACGGCCTGCGGCCGGGGGACGTGATCCTGTCGGCGAATCGCCAGCCGGTGACGTCCATCGAGGAGATGGGCAAGGCCATCAGCGATCGCGACCGGGCCCTGCTGCTCAACATCCAGCGCGGCCGCTCGGCACTGTTCCTGCTGTTGCAGTAGTCCCGCCCCGGGTCAGTAACCCGGGGTGTTCTTCTCCACCCAGCGCTCGCCGCCATCGGCGAGCGTTTCCTTTTTCCAGAAGGGCGCGCGGCTCTTGAGCGCTTCCATGAGGAAGCGGCAGGCCTCGAAGGCGTCCTTGCGGTGGGCCGACCAGGCGGCCGTGAGCACGATGGGGTCGGTGGGCAGGATGCGGCCGACGCGGTGCACGATGAGGGCATCGATGAGCGTGTAGCGCCCGCGCGCCTCGTCGAGGATGGCGGCCAGGTGTTTCTCGGTCATGCCGGGGTAGTGTTCCAGCGTCATCGCGGTCACGGCATCGCCCTCGTTGAGGTCGCGCATGCTGCCGACGAAGACGGCGGTGGCGCCCAGGCCGGCCTCGCCCGCCAGCCGTTCGGCCTGGTGACGCTGCAGCTCCGCCCAGGGGTCGAAGGGCCCGTCGATGAGGCGGACGCCGTCCATCTCAGCCACCGGTCACCGGGGGGAAGAAGGCGACCTCGTCGCCATCGCTGACGGGCTGGTCGGGCGCGGCGTATTCCTGATTGACGGCGGCCAGCACGTTGGCGGGCATGGCGGCGCCGTCGGTGGCGCGGGCCCAGGCCTCGCTCACGGTGCCGGCGTCGGTGGCGGTGAGCTCTACCGCGTCGCGCCCCAGGCGCTCGCGCAGGCTGGCAAAGAATCGGACGGTCAGGCTCATGGGGATCACGTCGGTGAGGGTCCAGGGAGGACCATTCTATCACTTCCTGTCCCGGTCCCCGGCGGGGGGGGCGGTCTCGGGCGGCGGCGGGGGCGGGAGCAGCAGTTCCCGCGGCCGTTCGGCGATGCGCTGCAGGTAGACGCGCAGCAGGCGCGAGACGCTGCCGATGCGCGCGCCGCGCGCCTTGAGCGCCACCCAGAAGGCCAGGGCGAAGCTCACCCACAGGTTCATGGCGCCGATGAGCAGCACGAAGATGAAGTACAGGGTCATGTCGCCCCAGCCCGGCATGCCGCCGGCCACCACGTAACCGAGGTTGGCCGAGGAGAAGGCGATGTGGCGGATGTCCAGCGGCAGGCTGAGCAGGTAGCCGATGTAGCCCGTGACGCCGAGCAGCACGCCGAAGAAGAAGTTCCCGGCCAGCGCGCCGTAGTTGCCGTCGATGTAGTCGGCGATGCGCTCGCGCAGCCCGGTGGGGATGATGCGGCGCAGCAGCGGGTGTTCCCGCAGACGACCGGGCAGGTCGAGGTAG
This sequence comes from Gammaproteobacteria bacterium, assembly GCA_033839185.1. GTDB lineage: Bacteria > Pseudomonadota > Gammaproteobacteria > SpSt-1174 > SpSt-1174 > SpSt-1174. The sequence continues at coordinate 10,795 of JAJLKJ010000098.1, read as the reverse complement.
GCGCAGCGGTTGTCGAAGAAGCCCGCGATCAGGCCGGAGACGAACAGCCACAGGCCGGCGATGGCGGCGTGGAACAGCGCCAGCCCGGTGATCGGCGACAGCTGCTTGATCTGGTAATTGGCCGCCTGGGCGTCGAGCACCGGGGTATGCCAGAGTTCGAGATAGGCCCAGCCGACCAGGATGGCCACCGGCAGGGCGACCAGCACGTTGCCCAGGACCGCCACGAACTGCGAGCGGCCCACGTCGATCATCAGGTCGGCGAGCTTCTTCAGGTTGGCCATGCCCCGGTCGCCCTGCTCCACGGCCGCGGCGAAGCGCGCGGCGGTCATGGCCGGCTGCTTGGTGGCGACGGTGAAGTGCAGGATGTGAATGAGCACGAAGCCCAGCCCGTAGTTGAGGCAGACCAGCAGCGTCTGCAGGCCACGCGACAGACCGAGTTCCACCACCTCGAGCTTGATCAGCGCCATGAAGGCGATGATGAGCCCGGCCCCGGCACCCGACCACAGCATCTGCAGGTATTCGGCGCGATTGCGCGTGATGTAGTGCTCGCCGGTGTGGCTGGCGTTTTCGGTCACGCTGCGCGAGAGCAGTTTGACGTTTTCCTGCCAGAGCGCGCGCAGGCTGTGACGGCGGGCGTTGTTGACCACCATCTGCTTGAACAGGCGCACGCCGGTGCTGCGGCGTTTCTCTGCATCGTCCGGATCGAGCAGGTCGAGCAGGTTCTCGATGCGCTCGAGGGTCTGGTCCAGGCGCTCCAGCAGGTAGGTCAGGCCGATGCTGGTACCGCGTTTCACCGCGCGCTTGCGGAACAGGCTGATCTGTTCGGCCACCTGTTCGAGCAGCACCCGCGCATGCTCGTCGTCGTGGAAGGGACGTTCGCTGTCCTGGGTCCACTCCAGGTATTCGCGCACGTAGACGGCCAGCTCGCGCTGCTGGGCGACGAAGGCCGAGTTGCGCTCGCAGATGCGCGGGTCCAGGCGCAGCAGTTCGGGCTCCAGCTCCTCGGCCGCGATCCAGGTGGAGAGCGTCTCCAGGGCGTAGAGCGCCTCCTCGCGTGCCCGGCGCAGGGCCTTCTCGCGCCCCTCGGAGACGTCGATCAGCAGGTCGAACAGGCGCAGCCAGGCATCGTCCGGTACCGCCGTCACCCACTCCGGGTCGTCGAGACGGTGAAAGACGATGGTGAGCACGTGCTTGAGGTTGCGCCGGTCGGCCGGCGCGGGGTTCAGGCGTTCGTAGATGCGCGTGCCGAGTTCGCGGAAGAAGCCGCGGCGGGAGAACAGACCGATCTCGGTGTAGAGCGGGAGGTGACGCGAGTCGAGCAGCTGGCCCTGCACGCGGCCGCTCAGGGCGTGACGCACGCTGGAGCGGGACTCCAGCGACATGGCCAGCTCCTCGATGCGGGCGATCACCGGCGCAATGTGCTCGGGGTCGTCCGGGCGCAGCCAGTCCACGAGCTGGGTGAGGGTGTCCACCGCGTCGAGGGTCTCGTCCTCCACGACCCGGTCGAGGAGTGTTTCGAGTCTTGGTCTGGCCATCGCTTCTGCTGGGTTCTCTGTGGCTGGGGTTACGGGCCGAATGTCGAGCGATAATGTAACATCGCGGACTGGAACTGACTGCAACGATCAAGCGAAGCGGGAGCGGGCAAGGCATGAGCAAGCTGACACATTTCAACGCCGAGGGCGAGGCCCACATGGTCGATGTCGGCGACAAGGCGGTGACCGACCGCGTGGCGGTGGCCGAGGGGCGCATCCGCATGGCCGGGGAGACCCTGGCGCTGATTCGTGCCGGTGGCCACAAGAAGGGCGACGTGCTCGGCATCGCGCGTATCGCCGGCATCATGGGCGCCAAGCGCACCGCCGACCTGATCCCGCTGTGTCATCCCATCCCGCTCACCCACGTGAGCGTCGAGTTCGCGCTGGAGGATGCGCCGCCCGCCGTACACTGCCGCGTCACCACCCGCACCGCCGGGCAGACCGGCGTGGAGATGGAGGCGCTCACGGCCGTGCAGGTGGCGCTGCTCACCATCTACGACATGTGCAAGGCCGTGGATCGCGGCATGAGCATGGACGAGGTGCGCCTGCTGAAGAAGGCCGGCGGCAAGTCGGGCGACTGGGAGCGTGGCTAGTCCCGGCTAGCGGGACGACAGGCGCATCGAATTCACCAGCTGCTGCACGCGGCGCTTGATGTCGTTGCGCACCCGGCGAAAGGCATCCATCTCCTCTTCGCCGGCCTCCGGTTTGAGCGGCGAGGCGATGGTCCACTGCTTTTCGCGCGCGCCGTTGGGGATGGGGGCGTTGAGGTGTTCGTCGTGGCCGGCAATGGTGATGATCAGGTCCGCCCAGGTGAGCAGGTCGCTGCTCACCAGGGCCGGCGGCTGTGAGCCGAGGTCGATGCCGTCCTCGCGCAGCACCTCGATGGTGCGCGGGTCGGTGCGGTCCGAGGCGAGCCCGGCCGACTGCACGTCGATGATGTCGTTGCCGAGCTTGCGCATATAGGCCTCGGCCATCAGGGTGCGGTGCGTGTTGTGTGCGCCGAGAAACAGGATATGCGGCTTGCGACGCGGTGAAGTGGACATGGATGCCTGCTCCTCGTTCAGCCCTGCTCAAGCAGATTGCGTAGATCGATCACGGCCGCGTTGGCGCGCGAGAGATAGGAGGCCATCACCAGCGAGTGGTTGGTGATGATGCCGAAGCCGTTGCCGTTGAGGATGATCGGACTCCAGATCGGCTGCTGCGTGGCCTCGAGTTCGCGGATGATCTGGCGCAGGCTGACCACGGCGTTCTTGTCCTCGAGCGCGGGGCGGAAGTCGTGCTCGGCGGCCTTGAGGAAGTGCAGCAGGGCCCAGGCCGCGCCGCGCGCCTCGTAGAACACGTCATCCACCTCGAAACGGGGCGTCTTCACCTCCAGTTCCGCCGGTTTCTGGGTGGACTGCTGGGCCGCGCGCTCGCCGGCCAGGTCGGTGTTGATGCGGGTCTGGCCGACGCTGGCGGAGAGGCGCTGCGACAGCGAGCCCAGGCGCTTCTCCACCATCTCCAGCCAGGCACGCAGGTTGTCGGCGCGGGCGTAGAACTGCGCATCGGCCTGGTCCTCGTCGCTCAGGCGGGCGAGGTAGCGCTCCAGCGCCCGGATCCCCTCGCGGTATTCGCGTTCGGTGGGCGGCAGCATCCAGGACTCGCTGTCGAAGCTGAACTGGGGCTCGGCGATGATGAGGTCGCGGTCCTCGGCCGACTGCGACTGGGAGCGGCTGATGTCGTTGCGCAGGGCGCGCGAGAGGTCGCGCACCTGCACCAGTACCCCGTATTCCCAGTTGGGGATGTTGTCCAGATACAGCCCGGGCGGGAAGATGTCGTTGCTCAGATAGCCGCCGGGCTTGTCGAGCAGGGTGCCGGCCACGCGGATCAGCGTGGACGTGGTCACCTCGCCGGTGACCAGCGAGGCGTCCGCTGCGCCGGTCCGCGCCTGGGCCATCGACTGGGCATGGGCGCGCACGTCGAAGGGCTCCGGCTCGTCGCTCCAGTAAAGCCCCAGGACCAGCACGAACACCAGCAGGGTGGCGGCCACGATGCCGACGCTCCAGGTAAAGCCCTTGCGACGCCAGGTATCGGGGTGATAGAGACGCAGCAGGCGCTGGCCCAGGCGGGTGAGGGCGTCGCGCAGGGCGGCCAGCCAGTCGAGCAGGGTGTCACGCATGAGCTTGTCAGTCCTTCGGTGTGATGCCGGTCATTGTACGCAAAAGCGCGGGGGACGCACGTCGTCGTCCCGTGGATTGTGTGGCCTGTCACTACCCGTCTTCAACCCGCTATGATTAACGACAAGACGAATCCCTGATACATGAAGCCGGCAAACGGAGGCGGGACATGAAGTGGTTGAAGTGGGCAGTCTGGGCGGCAGTGGCCGTGGTGCTGGTGCTGGCGGTCGCGGTCGGCATCTTCGTTGCCACCTTCGATCCCAATGCCTACAAGGCGAAGATCACCCAGGGCGTGCACGAGGCCACCGGCCGGGAGCTGGCCATCGAGGGCGAGATCGGTCTCACCTTCTTCCCGCTGGGCTTCAGCCTGGGCGAGACGCGCCTGAGCAACGCCGCCGGCTTCGGCGATGCACCGTTTGCCAGCGTCGACGAGGTGGCGGTGCGCATTGCCATCCTGCCGCTGCTGAAGAACGAGGTGCGCATCGACCGGGTGGTGCTGCGTGGCCTCAGCCTGGACCTGCAGCGCAACGCCCAGGGCGTGACCAACTGGGACGACCTGGTGCCGGCCCCGGGTGAGGCGGCGGCGCAGCCGGCCGAGGCCCCCGCGGGCCGGCCCGCCGAGGCGCGCCCCCTGCCGACGATCTGGATCGGTGGCGTGGACATCTCCGCGGCCCGGGTCTCCTGGCGCGACGCCCAGGCCGGCACCGAGATGCGGCTCGATCCCTTCAATCTGCATACCGGCGCCTTCGCCGTCGGCGAGCCCATGGCCCTGCACATCGACCTGCGCCTCGAACAGGGCAGCCCCGTCACCGTGCTCACCGCCGCACTGGATGCCGAGGTCACCGCCGACCCGGCCGCCGGCGCTTACCGCATCGCCGACCTGGTTCTGGACGTGGCCGCCAGCGGCCAGGACGTCCCCGCCGGCCGGGTCGAGGCGCGCCTGAGCGCCGATATCGTCGCCGACCTCGAGGCGCAGACGGCCGAGGTCAGCGGCCTGCGCCTCGAGACCCTGGGCATGCAGCTCACCGGGCAGGCGGCGGCCACCGGGCTGCTGGGTGATCTCAAGGTCGACGGCAGCATCGCCTCCGACCGTTTCAGCCCGCGCGACCTGATGCAGCGCCTGGCCATCGCCGCGCCCGAAACCGGCGATGACAACGTGCTGAACAAGGCCGAGCTGCGCGCCGGGTTCGCCGCCACCAAGGACAGCGCGCAGCTCAAGGATCTGACCGTGGTGCTGGACGACACCACGCTCAAGGGCACGGCCAGCGTGGCCGGCTTCGCCCGGCCGGCCGTGCGCTTCGGCCTCACCGTGGATGCCATCAACGTCGACCGTTACCTGCCGCCCACCCCCGAACCGGCGCCCGCACCGGCCGCTGGGGCCGCGGCCGCCGACACGCCCATCGAGCTGCCGATGGCGCTGCTGCGCAGCCTCGATCTCAACGGCAGCGCCGACGTGGGCGAGGTGATCGTGAGCGGCATCGTGCTCTCCGACATCCACGCCACGGTCGTGGCGAAGAATGGCCTGATCCGCCTGGATCCCATGGGGCTCACGCTCTACGGTGGCAGTCTCAAGGGCAATGCGAGTCTCGACGCGCGCGGCGACAGCCCCGTCTACCGCAGCAGCCAGGCACTGCGCGGCATGGACATGGGTGCCCTGCAGGCCGACATGCTGGAGAAGGTCTGGCTCACCGGCCAGACGGAGATGGACGCCGACCTCACCACCAGCGGCGACCGGCTCTCCGCGCTCAAGCGCGGCCTCAACGGCGACCTGCGTTTCGCCTTCAAGGACGGCGCCATCCAGGACGAGAAGCTGGCCCGCATCGTGCGGCTCATCGAGACCACCATCTACGAGGAGAAGACCGCCGGCGAGGGCGGGACACAGGCGGTGCGCTTCACCAGCCTCACCGGCACGGCCGCCATCCGCAACGGCGTGGCCAGCAACAGGGACCTGCACGTCCTCACCCCCATCCTGCAGGCGAAGGGCGAGGGCAGCGTGAACCTGGTCGAGAACCGCATGAACTACAGCTTCGGCGTCGCCAAGCTGGGCGGCTCGCGCACCTATCTCTATACCACGGTGAAGGGGCCCCTCGACGACCTCAGCTACAACCCCGACCTCGAGCGCTTCGCCAAGGACAAGCTGGGCGACAAGGCCGAGGCCGAGGTGCAGCAGAAGAAGGAAAAGCTCAAGCAGGACGTCGAGGAGAAGGTCCAGGACAAGCTCAAGGGGCTGTTCGAGCGCTAGGCCGGGGACGGTTTGCCGCCGCCCGGGCCGTGGCTCAGAAGCGCTGTTCCATGATCAGGCGGATGCCGCGGTGTTCCGTCTCGCTGCGCGGTTCATGCACCAGGAACGGGCCGTAGACGACGTCGTCGCTGCGGCCGAATTCCCATTCCTCCCAGTAGAGCTCGGTGCCGATCCACCAGTTGTCCGGGCGCTCGTAGAGATAGCGGCCGGTGAGCCGGAAGCCCGGCTCGGAGCCCAGGTCCAGCCGCAGGTTGCCGAAGTCCACCACCGTCATCTCGGGTTCGGCGATATACAGCGCCTCGCCGCGCAGCGACCAGTGGTGGCGGTTGCGCGCAAACAGCGTCGCATCGACCCCCGCGCGCAGCTCCCACCAGCGGTATTCTTCCAGCAGGCCGCCGACCACGCCACCGACCAGCGGGTTGTAGTTGGGCTGGATGTCGCGATCCCAGGCCACGTAGTCGCCGCCGAGGATCAGCGTCACGCGCTCGGGCACGGCGGCGTACTCGTAGTCCAGGCCCAGGCGGTAGAGCAGGGTGTCCGTATCGGTGGTGTGCGGGATGCCCGTCTGCGTCTGGCCGTCGTAGTCCACCGTGCCGCCCGCGAGCTCGAACTTCCCCCGGAGGCCATGCGGCCCGCTGTTGCCCGACGCGGACACACCGAAGCCGAGCAGGGGGCCGGTCTCGCCGTCCAGGAAGACGTTGTTGTCGTCGTATTCGGTGTAGTCGAAGTAATGGATGAAGGGGTAGGCGCGCAAGTCGCCGGCTGCGGCGGCCAGCGGGCAGGTCGTGCACAGGAGCGCGAGGAGTAACGGTCGTATGGTCATGTGGCGAGTATAGGCGAGTGCGGGCGGTCTGCTGCTTGGAAGCCTGCGCCGGATTGTGTACCGTGCCCGGCGTAGCCGCCACTGCCTGTTGAATGCGTATGGATGAGTTCGCCCGCCGTCTGCTGACCTGGTTCGATGACCACGGCCGCACCGATCTGCCCTGGAAGCGGCAGGGCGACGCCTATGCCGTGTGGGTCTCGGAGATCATGCTGCAGCAGACCCAGGTCGCCACCGTGATCCCGTATTTCGAGCGCTTCATGGCCCGCTTTCCCACGCTGGATGTGCTGGCCGGTGCGCCGGTCGACGAGGTGCTGCATCACTGGACCGGGCTGGGCTACTACGCCCGCGCCCGCAACCTGCACCGGGCGGCCCGCATCGTGGTGGACGGGCATGGCGGCGAGCTGCCGGCGGACATCGAGGCGCTGGAGGCCCTGCCGGGCATCGGCCGTTCCACCGCCGGCGCCATCCTGGCCCAGGCCCACGGGCAGCGGCACGCGATCCTCGACGGCAACGTGAAGCGCGTGCTCGCCCGCCATCACCTGGTCGAGGGCTACCCGGGGCAGGCGGCGGTGCACAGGGCGCTCTGGGCCCTCGCCGAGCGGCATACGCCAACTGCGCGCGTGGCCGACTACACCCAGGCCATCATGGACCTCGGCGCCACGGTCTGTACCCGTGCCCGCCCGCGCTGCAGCGACTGTCCGGTGGCCGACGACTGCACCGCGCGCGCGCAGGGCCGGCAGGCGGAGCTGCCGGCGCGCCGGCCGAAGAAGGTCCTGCCCGAGCGTGAGACCGTGATGCTGCTGGCCCTCAACCCGGTGGGCGAGGTGCTGCTGGCCCGCCGGCCGCCCAGCGGCCTCTGGGGCGGGCTCTGGGGCTTTCCCGAGTTCCCGGACGCCGCCGCCGCACGGGCCTGGTGTGCCCGCGAACTGGGCAGCGAACCGGCGCAGGAAGCGGCCTGGGAGCCCGTCGTACACAGCTTCAGCCACTTCCTCCTGCGCATCACCCCGCTGGTGTTCCGGCTGCAAGCCCCTGCAAACCGTGTGATGGAAGCCGATGGCCAGGTCTGGTATAACACTTCGCTTTCGCCACCGGGCGGCTTCGCCACACCGGTGAAACGTCTCATCGAGCGTTTACGCGCAGAACAGACAGGAGCAAGCAATGGCTCGCATGGTGCAATGCGTCAAGCTGGGTAAGGAGGCCGAAGGCCTCGACCTGCCGCCCTACCCGGGGGATCTCGGCAAGCGGATCTGGGAAAGCGTCTCCAAGGAGGCCTGGCAAGCGTGGCTGCGCCACCAGACCATGCTCATCAACGAGTACCGCCTCACCCCGGTGGACCCCAAGGCCCGCAAGTTCCTGGAGGAGGAGATGGAAAAGTTCTTCTTCAGCGGCGAGGAAACGGCCAAGCCGGAAGGCTACGTCCCGCCGGAATCCTGAGTCGGCCCTTGACGCCGAAGGGGCGAGTCGCTTTAATAGGCGGCTCGCTCGGCAGGGGCCCCCTGCCAGACGCGTCAACGTCGGCCAGGTAGCTCAGTTGGTAGAGCAGGGGATTGAAAATCCCCGTGTCGGGGGTTCGATTCCCTCCCTGGCCACCATCTTCAAGTACAAAGGCCACGGTGCAAACCGTGGCCTTTGTCGTTTCTGTCTGGCTGGAATCGAACCCCCGACGGCTTTGTTCGATGTGTCGGGGGAGATTGCTCGGCGCGCATCCGCTTATGCCTGGGGCCTCGCCCTACGGGCTCGCTGGCGCTCGTGATGGGCCACCAAAGGCGTGGCCCATTCCCTCCCTGGCCACCATCTTCAAGTACAAAGGCCACGGTGCAAACCGTGGCCTTTGTCGTCCGTGCCCGTGAGATCTGGGTGGCTGCCGGTGCGGCTAAACTACATTGAGTGCGTGCCGTCTTATGGGCACGATTTCAGGTCAATTAATGGCGGTTTAAAGCCGAAACCGGGGCTTCTATAAGTAGCTTTATATGCTGGATCAATGAGTTAAGATGGTCCGGTCCCCGGAGTTGCAGCGAAGCTGTTAGGTTGCCAATGACAATATATGAAGGTTACATAGGATCTCTGGACGACCCCAATTTCAAGTGGGAGGGTGGAAATTGGAGTGGAAATATTCCTACCAGCATTAGCCCGAATTTACCTCCGCTGCCAAATAGCAGTGAAAATCTATATTTTAAGGTCGCTGACCTGATTGAGTCAGGCAGATGCCCCGGGAAGAAAACAGAATGGGGTGCATATGTGGCAGTTGTAACAAAATCACAACTACAGACAATATTTTCAGAATGGTATGGGGCTAATGGTTCATTGCTGAAAAATAGTGACTATGAGCATTGGCACCCCAATTACATCAAAGTTATGGAATTTGTATCACGGCTAGAAGAGCAGACACCTTATGCATTGGTTGGTACAGAGCTCTAACAAAGAGTACCTGCGCATGGGATAGTCCATATGGATAATAATGAACGACAAGCATTGAGAAAGATGCTGCTGCAATATCCAGATGTTACAGAAGAAACTGTTGATGAGCAGATATACGCTTATGAACAACGAGAAGTGGTGAAGAAGGCGTTAATTGAGGATAGGGGTTTCTCAAACGCACTTGCAGAAGCATGGCTAGATCGGTCTGGCTATCCTCGGCCTCCTGGTTGGAAATCAGTCTTCTTTTATCCAGGCAGTATTAGGCTGCGAAACAAATTAATTAGCTTCTTGGTAATGGCTTGCTGTGTTGCACTATGGTTGTTTCTCAAGTAGGCAATCTAACAACTGCCTCCAAGGCGACGCGACTACGCCGCGCGCTTGAGGCGAGACGTTAGCGCAAATGGACATAACGTCACGAATCATCGAGGCACGAGGTAGCGATACCATCGTTGATATTCGGCCTGCGAAGGTCGCGAGCGTAGAGGAGGCGGCAGCCCAATTTGGGCTATTCGATTCGCCGGGTATCTATTTCGAGATTTCCGAACAGGATGCGGTGTCCGTTTTGAAAACTGTGCTAAGTCGAGACATGGCATATCACGTTGAGCTCATGCCACAGAACGAGGCCGATGGCCTAGCTAAAGAATTTGTGCGCCACTTTTCAGGTGACAAGCCTAAGTATTTCACGAACGGCGACTACGGATGCCCCCGCAAACATCCAAATGTTGGCCCCAGTTGGACGCCGGCTACAATCGCGACGTTTGATACAGGAGTGCTGGTTATCACCACAGAGCGCATCGGTTGTGCTTGGTTTACTGATGAAGATTAGCGCTAACAACCGGGTCCACGCGATCGGTTACGCTGGCGCGTGAGCCGGAACGATAGAGCCACATCAATATCTCGTCCTGATTTATAACCCCATCTGCCTGGCCACCAGCGACACCGGATGCAGTGCCTCGATCGCCATGCCTTCGGCCTCGAGGCCGGCGCGCAGGTGCAGGGCGCAGCCGATGTTGCTGGTGACGAGGATGTCCGGCCTGAGGTTGCGCAGGTGGGCGAGCTTGTCTTCCCGCAGCTGGTCGGCCATGTTGGGCTGGGTGAGCATGTAGCTGCCGGCGGCGCCGCAGCAGCGGGCGTTGTCGGGCAGGTCTAGCAGTTCGAGGCTTGGGATGTGTTCGAGCAGGCGGCGTGGCCAGGCGGCGGCCTTGAGGACGTGGGTGAGCGAGCAGGGCGCGTGGATGGCGACGCGGGCCTCGAGCGGGGCCAGATCGAGCTCCCGCCCGGCCAGGGCCTCGGCCAGGAACCGGCTGACGTCGACGACCCGCGCGGCAAACGACGGCCCTCGTTCGTCGTCGCCGGCCCGGTCGTATTCGGCGAGCTGGGCGGTGCAGCCGCTCGCCGTGCCGATGATGGCCTCATAGCGGGCGTCGAAGGCGGCCAGGTTGCGCTGCATCAGGTCATCGGCGCGCCGGCGGCGGCCGGCGTGGCGGTCGATGGCCCCGCAACAGGTCTGGGCGGCCGGGATCTCGACCCGGTAGCCGAGGGCGGCGAGCACGCTGAGGGTGTCGGCCAGCGTGCGCCGGTCGAAGACCTCGCTGGCGCAGCCGGTGAACAGCGCCACCGTCGG
>JAJLKJ010000097.1:0-18648 GCA_033839185.1 Gammaproteobacteria bacterium | reverse complement strand
TGCACAGCTCGATGGCCGGAAACGGCGTCCCCAGAAGGCGGACACCTTCGCTGTCGAGAATGCCGGCCCGGACCAGCTCCACCACCAGCCGGATTCCCGACTGGCCGCTCACGGAGGGCAGCAGGGCATCGGGCTTTTCCTTGACGATGATCTTCTCGACCATCTCCGGCGTGATCGGCTCGATTTACACCGAATCGGCGGTGTCCGGATCGGTCATGATCGTCGCCGGATTGGAGTTCACCAGGATCACCCGGTAGCCCTCCTGCTTCAGCGCCTTGCACGCCTGCGCCCCGGAGTAATCGAACTCGCAGGCCTGGCCGATGACGATCGGGCCGGCGCCGATGATGAGGATGCTTTGGAGGTCGGTGCGGCGGGGCATGGTCAGGTCGTCTCGCTAATGTTGTGTCGGGACCCGGGACCCGGGACCCGGGACCCGTTCTGGAGCCTGCGCTCCAACGATCGATATAGGCGGTGCAACATCTGGCTAACGCGCTCGCATGCATCGAGCGGGGCGACCAGTCTGCGAGCACTGGCCAGCTCCAGTGACTCAGCAAGCAGCAGCTGGGTCTGCAACTCCGCCGTTGAACCCATCGCAATCGCCACGAACCTGGCGTAGTGGCGCGTGCTTTGGCGGGCATTGCCCTCGGCGATGTTGGACGGGATGGATACTGCTGAACGCTGCAACTGTGAGCTAAGTCCGAAGCGCTCGTCGCGCGGAAGCTCGGCGGTGAGCAAGTAGACCTCCTTCACCAGCTGCATGGCGACTTGCCAGACGTCCAGTTCCCGGAAGTGGCTGACGCTCACGCAGCGCGCTCCGGGTCCCGGGGCCCGGGTCCCGGGTCCCGATTCCTCATTGCGGCCACAAACGCATCAAAAACGCCCGCCACATCGTGGGGGCCGGGCGAGGCCTCCGGATGTCCCTGGAAGCTGTACGCGGGGGCGTCGGTCAGGGCGATGCCCTGGAGCGATCCGTCGAACAGCGAGCGGTGGGTGGCGCGTACGTTGGCCGGCAGGGTCGCTTCGTCGACGGCGAAGCCGTGGTTCTGCGAGGAGATCATCACCCGGCCGGAATCGAGGTCCTGCACGGGGTGGTTGGCGCCGTGGTGGCCGAACTTCATCTTCACCGTCTTCGCGCCGCTGGCCAGGCCGAGCAGCTGGTGACCGAGACAGATGCCGAAGGTCGGCAGCCCGGCCTCCAGCACCTCGCGGATGCCCTGGATGGCATAGTCGCAGGGCTCGGGGTCGCCCGGTCCGTTGGACAGGAAGACGCCGTCCGGCTTCAGCTTGAAGACCTCCGAGGCCGGGGTCTGGGCCGGCACCACCGTCAGGCGGCAGCCGCGGTCCACCAGCATGCGCAGGATGTTGCGCTTCACGCCGTAGTCCCAGGCCACCACGTGATAGGGCAGCTTCTCCTCGATGGGATGCGGCGCGCCCGGCATGCCGCCCTCCAGCGTCCAGCTCCCCTGGGCCCATTCGTAGGGCTCGTGGGTGGTGACCTCCTTGGCCAGGTCCATGCCCTTGAGGCCCGGGAAGCCCTTCGCCAGGGCCAGGGCGGCCTGCTCGTCCGCGGCGGCCTGGCCGGTCACGATCGCGCCGGCCAGTGCGCCCTTCTCGCGCAGGATGCGCGTCAGACGACGGGTATCGATATCGGCGATGGCCACCACCTTGTGGCGCCTCAGGTAGTCCGGCAGCGACTCCTGGGAACGCCAGCTGGACAGGCGCCGCGGCAGGTCGCGGATCACGAGGCCGGCCACATGCACGTGCGAAGACTCCTCGTCGTCCGGGTTGGTGCCGACGTTGCCGATGTGCGGATAGGTCAGGGTGACGATCTGTCTGGAATAGGAAGGATCGGTGAGGATTTCCTGGTACCCGGTCAGGGCCGTGTTAAAGACGACTTCGCCGACGGTCTCGCCCTCGAAACCGATCGACTCTCCCCGGAAGAGGCTGCCATCCTCAAGCACTAGCAGGGCAGGTGTGTTCAAACTGGCCTCCGGCTGCAGATATGCAAACGGGATGGATTCGATCCATCCCGTTTGCGGTAAATGTGTGACCAAGGAAAAGCTTGCTTAGTTGGTTGATTATTATACTGATTATGGCATCCCCTGTCCACGCGGTTCGGCGCGCAATCAGCGCAGCCCGAGTACGTCCTGCATGTCGTAGAGGCCCGTCCCCTGCCCCATCACCCACTGGGCGGCACGCACCGCGCCCTTGGCGAAGGTCATGCGGCTGGAGGCCTTGTGGGTGATCTCCACGCGCTCGCCGAGCCCGGCGAACATCACCGTGTGTTCACCGACGATGTCGCCGGCGCGGATAGTCTCGAAGCCGATGGTCTGGCGGTCGCGCTCGCCGGTCTGGCCCTCGCGGCCATAGACGGCGCAGGTCTTGAGGTCGCGCCCCAGGGCCTCGGCCACCACCTCGCCCATGCGCAGGGCCGTGCCGGAGGGGGCGTCCACCTTGTGGCGGTGATGGGCCTCGACGATCTCGATGTCCACCTCGTCGCCCAGCACGCGGGCGGCGAGATCCAGCAGCTTGAGGCAGAGGTTGACGCCCACGCTCATGTTGGGCGCGAAGACCACGCCGATACGCTCGCCGGCGGCGCGGATACGCTCGCGCTCGGCCTCGCCCAGCCCGGTGGTGCCGATGACGATGCACTTGCCGTTTTCCAGGCAGAAGTCGAGGTGGGCCATGGTCGCGGCCGGCGCGGTGAAGTCGATGAGCACGTCGAAGTCGCCGGCGGCAGCCAGCGTGTCGGCAATGGTCACGCCCAGCCGGCCCACGCCGGCGAGTTCACCGGCATCGGCCCCCAGCAATGAGCTGCCGGCGCGTTCGGTGGCGGCGGAGACCTCCGCCCCGTCGGCGTTGTGTACGGCCTCGATGAGTGTGCGGCCCATGCGCCCGCCGGCGCCCACGATCGCGATTCTGGTCATGCATCCCCCAATGAAGTCATGTCATGCGGGCAGGCCCGCGCCGCGAGTCTACCAGCTGATGTAGGAAAAGCCCTTTTCCTGGTACTCCATCAACGCCGCCGCCCCCACCTCCTCGATCTCGGCAAAGGGCAGGATATCCTCGGCATCCCAGCCCAGCGATTTCATGGTGTTGCCACAGGCCACGAACTTCACCCCGTACTGGGACAGACTCTCGACACGCTGACGCAGCAGCTCGGGCACGGGGCGCTCGGGCCGCTTGCCGAGGATATGGATGCCGGGACCGAAGGCAACGACGACGACCTCCACATTGGTGTCGTACTTGCGCAGCATGGCACCGACCGAGAAGAGCACGTGCTCCATGTAATCGATGTCGGCGTGATTGAACTGGTAGACGACCCGGTGCTCGGCGGGGTCGCCCGGAAAACGCAGATCATCCGCCGAATCGGCGGCACGGGCCGCAGTAGCCCCCAGCAGACCGGCCGGCGCCAGGGCCAGCAGACCACGCAGAAAGCGGCGGCGCAACGGATTGTTCACGGACTTGCTCATGTCTGGGCCTCTCGGATTGGTCGGTTATGCCGGTTTGACGGGAAAGACACGGGAAGATTCCGACGACCTAGAACTTGAGACCGTCGAAGAAGCGCTTGACGCCATCCAGCCAGCCCGAGGCCCGCGGGCTGTGCTTCTCCCCACCCGCCTCCAGCGTGGACTCGAATTCCTCCAGCAGCTCCTTCTGGCGCCGCGTGAGGTTCACCGGGGTCTCGACCGTGGTACGGCAGATCAGGTCGCCGGTCATGCCGCCGCGCACCGACGTCACGCCCTTGCCCCGCAGGCGGAACAGCTTGCCCGACTGGGTCTCGGCGGGGATCTTGAGCTTGACGCGGCCATCCAGCGTGGGCACCTCGAGCTCGCCACCCAGTGCGGCGACGCCGATGGAGATCGGCACCTCACAATGCAGGTCGACGCCCTCGCGGGTGAAGATGTCGTGCGGCTTGACGCGGATCTGCACATAGAGATCGCCCGCCGGGCCGCCGTTGATCCCGGCCTCGCCCTCTCCGCCGAGACGGATGCGGTCGCCGGTGTCGACCCCGGCCGGCACCTTCACCGACAGGGTCTTCTCCTCTTCCACGCGGCCTTCGCCGTGACAGGCCACGCAGGGGTTGGTGATGATCTTGCCGGCGCCGCGACAGCGCGGGCAGGTCTGCTGCACGGAGAAGAAGCCCTGCTGCATGCGCACCTGGCCAACGCCGCCACAGGTGTTGCAGGTGACCGGTTCGGAGCCCGGGGCCGCGCCGCTGCCGTCGCAATGCGAGCAGGTGACCAGCACCGGCACACGGATGCGGGCCTCGGTGCCGAACACCGCCTCTTCCAGGGTTAGCTCCAGGTTGTACTGCAGGTCGGCCCCGCGGTAGACGCGCTCGCCGCCGCGCCGGGCCCCGCCGCCACCGAAGATGTCGCCGAAGATGTCGTCGAAGATGTCGCCGAAACCGGCGCCGCCGCCACCGTGGAAACCGCCGCCCCCCATCGAGGGGTCGACGCCGGCATGTCCGAACTGGTCATAGGCCGAGCGCTTCTGCGGATCGGACAGTACCTCGTAGGCCTCCTTGGCCGCCTTGAAGCGCTCCTCCGCCTCGGCGTCGTCCGGATTTCGGTCCGGGTGGTATTTCATCGCCAGCCGGCGATAGGCCTTCTTCAGCTCCGCCTCGCTGACGTTCTTCTCGACCCCGAGGACTTCGTAGTAATCGCGTTTGGACATGTCGGTTCTATGGTTGTCTTGCTCCGGCGTGGATGACACCGGACTCATGACGTCGGGCCGGGTGCCCGCAGGGGGCACCCGGCCGCGTCATCCTTGAAGGCCTGGGCCGGTTACTTCTTCTTGTCGTCGACTTCCTCGAACTCGGCGTCGACCACATCATCGTCGGCCTTGCCGCCGGCCGCCTGCTCGCCGCCGGCCGCGCCCTCGGCACCCTCGCCCGCGGCCTGCTCGGCGTACATCTTCTCGGCCAGCTTGCCGGAGGCCTCGGCCAGGGCCTGGGTCTTGGCCTCGATGGCGTCCTTGTCGTCGCCCTTCATGGCCTCGCGCAGGGACTCGGCGGCCTCCTCGATGGCCTTCTTCTCGTCCTCGCCCACCTTGTCACCGAACTCCTTCAGCGACTTCTCGGTGGCGTGGATCAGGTTGTCGGCCTGGTTGCGCGCCGAGACCAGCTCGTGGAACTTCTTGTCATCGGCGGCATGCGCCTCGGCGTCCTTCACCATCTTTTCGACTTCCTCGTCCGACAGGCCCGAGGAGGCCTTGATGGTGATCTTCTGTTCCTTGCCAGTGGCCTTGTCCTTGGCCGAGACGTTGAGAATGCCGTTGGCGTCGATGTCGAAGGTGACCTCGATCTGCGGCACGCCGCGCGGGGCCGGCGGGATGTCGTTGAGGTCGAAACGGCCCAGCGACTTGTTGTCCACCGCCCGCTCGCGCTCGCCCTGCAGCACGTGCACGGTCACCGCGGTCTGGTTGTCCTCGGCGGTGGAGAACACCTGGTTGGCCTTGGTCGGGATGGTGGTGTTGCGCTCGATGAGCTTGGTCATCACCCCGCCCAGGGTCTCGATGCCCAGGGACAGCGGGGTGACGTCGAGCAGCAGCACGTCCTTCACCTCGCCGCCCAGCACGCCGCCCTGGATGGCCGCACCCACGGCCACGGCCTCGTCCGGGTTCACGTCCTTGCGCGGCTCCTTGCCGAAGAACTCCTTCACCGCCTCCTGCACCTTGGGCATGCGGGTCATGCCGCCGACCAGGATGACGTCGTCGACGTCGCCCACGGACAGGCCGGCGTCCTTGATCGCCAGCTTGCAGGGCTCGATGGTGCGCTTGATCAGGTCCTCGACCAGCGATTCCAGCTTGGCGCGGGTCACCTTGATGTTGAGGTGCTTCGGGCCCGTCTGGTCGGCCGTGATGTACGGCAGGTTGACATCGGTCTGCTGGCTGGAGGACAGCTCGATCTTGGCCTTCTCGGCCGCCTCCTTCAGACGCTGCAGTGCCAGCGGGTCCTTGTGCAGATCGATGCCGCTGTCCTTCTTGAAGGTGTCGGCCAGGTAGTCGATCAGGCGCATGTCGAAGTCTTCGCCACCGAGGAAGGTGTCGCCGTTGGTGGACAGCACCTCGAACTGGTGCTCGCCGTCCAGGTCCGCGATCTCGATGATGGAGATGTCGAAGGTACCGCCGCCCAGGTCGTACACGGCCACCTTGCGGTCGCCGCGCTTCTTGTCCATGCCATAGGCCAGGGCCGCCGCGGTGGGCTCGTTGATGATGCGCTTGACCTCGAGGCCGGCGATCTTGCCGGCATCCTTGGTGGCCTGGCGCTGCGAGTCGTTGAAGTAGGCCGGCACGGTGATGACCGCCTCAGTGACCTCTTCACCCAGGTAGTCCTCGGCCGTCTTCTTCATCTTCTGCAGCACGCGCGCAGAGATCTCCGGCGGGGCCATCTTCTTGCCCTTGACCTCCACCCAGGCATCGCCGTTGTCGGCCTTGATGATCTGGTAGGGCACCAGCTTGATGTCCTTCTGCACCGCGTCTTCCTCGAAACGGCGGCCGATCAGGCGCTTGACGGCGAACAGGGTGTTGGCGGGGTTGGTGACCGCCTGGCGCTTGGCGGACTGGCCGACCAGGACCTCGCCGTCCTCGGTGAAGGCGACGATGGACGGCGTGGTGCGATCACCCTCGCTGTTCTCGATGACCTTGGGGGTGCCACCCTCCATGACCGCGACGCAGCTGTTGGTCGTACCCAGGTCGATACCGATGATTCTGCCCATGACTGTTACTCCAATTCGTTTCGAGTCGTGTTAACCGAAAATTCGTCTGTGCTGAAAGATGCGGCCACGCGGCCGTATTTCAAGGCCCGGGCCTCAGGAATCCGCGGGCGCCTTCGAGACCATCACCATGGCCGGGCGCAGCAGACGGTCGTTGAGCGTGTAGCCCTTCTGCATCACCGCCACGACGGTATTGGGCGGCACCTCGGCCGACTCCTGCATGGACATGGCCTGGTGGCGCTCGGGGTCGAACTTCTCGCCGGCCGGGTCCACGGCCTGGATGCCGAACTTCTCCATCACCTGGGTGAGCAGCTTGAGGGTGAGCTCACTCCCCTCCTTGAGCTGCTGCGCCTCGGCGTCGCCCGCGGCCTGGACGCCCATCTCCAGGCTGTCGCGCACCGCCAGCAGCTCGCCGGCAAAGCGCTCCAGCGCATACTTGTGGGCATTCTCCAGCTCGCGCTCGGTACGCTTGCGCAGGTTGTCCATCTCGGCCTGGGTGCGCAGCAGCTTGTCCCAGTTCTCATCGGCCCGGGCGCGCTCGGTCTCCACTGCCTCACGCAGGGCCTCGAGCTCGCCGACACCACCCTCTGCGGGGGCCTCCGCTGCGGACTCGTCGGTCTTGGGTATGTCTTGCTCGGCCATGAAAAACTCCAACCTTTTCAACAGGTAAATATTCATTGGCGGCGCGCCCCGGGGGGCGCACCGTAGAATCCGGTTTATGTATGGGGGCTAGTTGCGCGACTTCAAGGCCGCGCCCAGCAGTTTCGCGGTCACGTCCACGATGGGGATCACGCGCTCGTAGGCCATGCGCGTGGGGCCGATCACGCCCAGTACGCCCAGTACACGGCCATCCACCGAGTAAGGGGCGGAGATGACACTGCAGTCGTCCAGCACGCTGTAGCCGGCCTCCTGGCCGATGAAGATCTGCACGCCCTCGGCGCTGATGGACTTGTCCAGCAGGTGCAGGATCTCCCGCTTCTGCTGGAAGGCATCGAAGAGCTGGCGCAGCTTCTCGATGTCGGAGAGCTCCTGGTAATCGAACAGGTTGGCCTCGCCGGCCAGCACGTAGCCGTCGTCCTCGGCCTCCGATCCGCTGGCGAAGACCTTGCCGCCGAGCTCGATGGCCGAGCGCATCATGCGGTCCATGTCCGCGCGCACCGCGTCCAGCTCGCGCAGCAGGCTGTCGCGCACGGCGGACACGCCCTTGCCCGCGAACATGGCGTTGAGGTAGTTGGCCGCCTGCTGCAGGTCCGAGGCGCTGTATTCGCGCTCGAGGTGCAGGATCTTGTTCTGCACCTCCTTCTCGTTCATCACCATGATGGCCAGTACGCGCCGGTCCGACAGGGGCAGGAACTCGATCTGGCGCAGCGCGCTCTGGTCGCGCCGTGGCACGGTGACCACGCCGGCCATCTGCGTCACGGCGGAGAGCAGCGAGGAGGCGGACTCCACCAGGCCCTTGGCGTCCTGGTCGGGGTCGAGACGGCTCCTGAGCTCGTGCAGGACGCGGCCATCCGGCGGACGCACGCTCAGCAGCGTGTCGACGAACAGGCGATAGCCGCGGGCGGTGGGCACGCGCCCGGCCGAGGTGTGCGGCGAGACGATCAGGCCCAGGTCCTCGAGATCGGCCATCACGTTGCGGATGGTGGCCGGGCTCAGGCTGAGACCTGCGGAACGCGCCAGGGTGCGCGAGCCGAGCGGCTGGCCGTTCTCGATATAGGACTCGACCAGCGCCTTGAACAGGTGCTGGGCACGTTCGGACAGCATGCTGACGGTCGACTCCTGATTGGCCATGGCGTCTCGCTTGGACTAAGGGTTTTGGCACTCTATTCCCCTGAGTGCCAAGGGAAATCATCGCAAGCGCTCCGTCGCAGTGTCAAGCCGCGTGGCAGTTGGCGCACCCCGGGTGACGTGTTACTTTGAGGCGCAAATAACCACCATAAAACAAGGCACTATGCCCGACTTCCAGACCATCGGCGTGATCACCAAGCAAAGCGGACCACAGCTCGCCGATACCCTGCAGGCGTTGCTGGACCTGCTCGCCTCGCGCGGCCTGCGTGTGCTGCTGGACGAGAGTACCACGCCACTGCTGGGCAAAGGGGCCGGCGAGACCTTTTCCCGCGAGGTGCTGGCGCGGGAAGCGGACCTCGCCATCGTGGTGGGCGGCGACGGCACCCTGCTCAACGCCGGGCGTACCCTGGCCGACTCCGGCGTGCCGGTGCTGGGCATCAACCTCGGGCGCCTGGGCTTCCTGGTCGACGTCTCGCCCGAGGAAATGAGTTCGCGCCTGGCCGAGATCCTGGACGGCCAGTACGTGGAGGCCCCGCGCTTTCTGCTGGAGGCGGAGGTCTGGCGCGACGAGGCCTGCATCGGCCAGTCCCTGGCGCTGAACGACGTGGTGGTGCACGTGCGCGAGGTGGTGCGCATGATCGAATTCGATACCTTCATCGACGGCCAGTTCGTCAACACCCAGCGGGCCGACGGCATGGTGGTCTCCACCCCCACCGGCTCCACCGCCTATGCCCTGTCGGGCGGCGGCCCCATCCTGCATCCGGGACTGGACGCCATCGTGCTGGTGCCCGTCTGCCCGCACACGCTGAGCCACCGTCCCATCGTGGTGCAGGGCGACAGCCACATCGAGGTGCGCATCTGCGCCCACAACAAGGATCCGGCGCAGGTCTCCTTCGACGGGCAGGCCGGCATGGACCTCGAGCCCCGCGACCGCATCGTCATCCGCCGCAAGCAGGGCCCGCTGCGCCTGCTGCATCCCAGGGGCTACGACTACTTCCACATCCTGCGGGCCAAGCTGCGCTGGGGCGAGCAACCCTAGAAATCCCGCCGGCACCCCCTGTCAAACGCCGGGCGCGGGCTTATACTTGGCGCGCAACGGACCGCAGGAATTCGTCACCGGACACAGGCCGCATGCTCACGCACATCCATATCCGCAACTTCGCCATCATCGACGAACTGGACCTCGACCTGGCCGGCGGCATGACCGCTCTCACCGGCGAGACCGGCGCCGGCAAATCCATCGTCGTCGATGCGCTGGGCCTGGTACTGGGCGACCGCGCCGACAGCGCGGTGGTACGCCATGGCGCCGCCAAGGCGGAGATCAGTGCGAGTTTCGACCTGGGTGCCCTGCCGGCGGCCCGCGGGTGGCTGGACGAAAACGACCTGGAGGCCGGCGACGAATGCCTGCTGCGGCGCGTGATCACCCACGACGGCCGCTCCAAGATCTACATCAACGGCTCGCCCTCCACCCTGCAGCTGGTACGCGAACTGGGCAACCACCTGGTCGACATCCACGGCCAGCACGAACACCAGTCGCTGCTGCGCCGCGAACTGCAGCGCGACCTGCTGGACGACTATGCCGGCAACGACGCCCTGCGCGCGCAGGTGGCCGAGGCCTTCGCCCGCTGGAAGTCGCTGCGCGAGCGCCTCGACTCCCTCACCCTGGCCGGTGACGAACGGCAGGCCCGGGTGGAGCTGCTGCGTTTCCAGGTGGAGGAACTCGACGCCCTCAAGCTCGCGGCCGACGAGTATGAACAGCTCGCCGAGGAGCATGGTCGACTGGCCCACGCCGGGCGGCTGCTGGAGACCGCCGAACAGGGCTATACCGCACTCTACGAGTCCGACGAGCAGTCGCTGCACGCCCTGCTCGGCCACCAGCTGCACGCCCTCACCGAGGCGGCCGAGCTCGATCCCGCCCTCAGGGAGCCGCTGGAACTCGTCACCAGTGCACAGATCCAGCTGCGCGAGGCGGCCGACGCCCTGCGCCACTACGCCGACGCCCTGGACCTCGACCCCGAGCGACTGGCCTTTGTCGACGAACGCCTCGGCCTCATCCACGACCTCGCCCGCAAGCACCGCGTGCGTCCCGAGGAACTGGACGCGCATCACCAGCGCCTGGCCGGGGAGCTCGCCGAGCTAGACGGCGAGGGCTACGACGCCGAGGCCCTGGCACGGGACCTGGCAACGGCCGAGGAGGCATACCGCAAGGTCGCGGAGAAGCTGCGCGCCAGCCGCATCAAGGCCGCGCGCGAGTTGAATCGGGGTGTGACCGAGGCCATGCAGGGCCTGGGGATGGAAGGCGGGCACTTCGAGATCGCCGTGAGCCCCGACGATGGACATTACGCCAGCCACGGGCTGGACGAGGTCGAATTCCAGGTCAGCGCCAATCCCGGACAGCCCATCCAGCCACTGGCCAGGGTGGCCTCCGGCGGGGAGCTCTCGCGCATCGCGCTGGCCATCCAGATGATCGCTGCGCGCAGCGTGTCCGTGCCGACGCTGATCTACGACGAGGTGGATACCGGCATCGGCGGGGCCGTGGCCGAGGTGGTGGGGCGACAGCTACGCCGCCTGGGCGAGGGTCGCCAGGTCCTGTGCGTGACCCACCTGCCGCAGGTGGCGGCGCAGGCCCATCACCACCTGCAGGTGGCCAAGCGCAAGGGGCGCGACAGCACCCAGACCCGCATCGAGACCCTGCGGGACGAACGTCGTATCGAGGAGATCGCGCGCATGCTGGGCGGCGTGGAACTCACCGCCCAGACCCTGGCACATGCCGAGGAGATGATCCAGCGCGCCAGCGCGGGCTGAGCCCGCGCCGGAGGCCTAACGATTCGGACACTTGGGGTCGACGCACTTGCCGTAGATGATGAGCGAGTGGTCGGCGATCTCGAAGCCATGCGCCTTCGCCACCGCCTTCTGCCGGTCCTCGATCACTTCGTCGAAGAACTCCTCCACCTTGCCGCACTGGGTGCAGACGATGTGGTCGTGGTGCGCGCCCCGCTCGATCTCGAACACGGCCTGCCCGCTCTCGAAGTGATGCCGCGTCACCAGACCGGCGGACTCGAACTGGGTGAGCACGCGATAGATGGTCGCCAGACCGATCTCCTCGCCGGCATCGAGCAGCTGGCGATAGATGTCCTCGGCCGTGAGGTGATGGGTCTCCGCCGTCTCGAGGATCTCGAGAATCTTCATGCGCGGCAGGGTGACCTTGAGCCCCGCCTTCTTCAGGTCCTGACTTTCCACGCTCTGCCCCCGGGCGGCCATATCGTCGCAGCCGCTAATCGATTATCATCTGCCGTTCGCCGATTAACGACGCTTCATGGATATGCGACAGCTTCTCATTTCTACCATTATTCTGGCAAGCATCCTGCTCTCGGGCTGCGAGCTCTTCTCGGTGCACAAGCTCGACGTCCAGCAGGGCAATGCGCTGGTGGCGGAGGATATCGCGAAGATACGGGTGGGCATGTCGCGCGAGCAGATCACCTTCCTGCTCGGCTCGCCCATGCTCACCGACCCCTTCCATGCCGATCGCTGGGACTACGTCTATTACCTGAAGCCGGGCAACGGCGACCCCGAGTCGCGCCACCTCACGCTCTACTTCGAGGGCGATCGCGTCGCGCGCATCCAGCGCTGAGGATCCGCTGGCCGTCCGCGACGGCTAGTCGTCCCCACCCTTCTCCCCGTCGGCGAGGTCGCCCCCGCCCTTCTTCATCCGCTTGCCCGCGGCGGCGCGCTGCTTGCGCACCTCCTTGGGATCGGCGATCAGGGCGCGATAGATCTCCACCCGGTCCTTCGGACGCAGTTCGGCATCGAGCTTGGTGAGCTTGCCGAAGATCCCGACCTTGTTCTGCGCCAGGTCGATCTCGGCAAAGCGTTCGAGCATGCCCGAGGCCCTGATGGCCGCCTCCACGGTGGTGCCGGGCTCGACGTCCAGGGCGATGATCACCTGCTCGTCCGGCCGCGCATAGGCGACCTCCACCGGCATCAGCTCAGCGGGCACCGTAGACCTCGCGGGCACGGGCGACGAAGGCGTCGACCAGGGTATTGGCCACCTGGTTGAAGATGGGGCCGATGGCCATGCCCACCAGGCGGTTGGAAAACTCGAAGTCCAGGTCCAGCGACACCTTGCAGGCCTCGCCTCCTTCCAGGGCATCGAAACGCCAGAAGCCTTCCAGGTGCCTGAAGGGGCCCTCCACCAGCCGCATCTCGATCATCTTGCCGTGCTGCAGCCGGTTGCGCGTGGTGAAGGCCTTGTTGAGGCTGCCCTTGGCGAGCTCGATGGTGGCCTGCACCTCGTCCTCGTCGCGATGCGCCTCCTCGGCGCGACGGCACCAGGGCAGGAAGTCCGGGTAGGCAGGAATGTCGTCCACCAGGGCATACATGTCCTGCGGCGAATACGGTACCAGGGCGCTGCGACTAATCGTCGGCATGGGCTGTCAGATCAGGCCTATCAGGTTGAGGAAGACCACTAGGATACCGATGGGCGCGACGAAACGCACGAGCACGTACCACAGCTTGAAACCCGCGCCGTCTTCCAGTCGCAGTTCCTCGCGCACCGACTTGCGGGTCATGATCCAGCCGGCAAAGATGGCGATGAACAGCCCGCCCAGCGGCAGCATGATGCTGGAGGTGAGGATGTCCAGCACGTCGAACATGCCGGTCTCCTTCACCTGGCCGGCGAAGCGGAACTCGAAGGCCCAGTGGTTGAAGGACAGCACCGTCACCAGGCCCAGCGTCCAGGCGATGCCACCGACCAGCACCGCCGCCCGGCCACGTCCCATGCCGTGATTCTCCACCAGCCAGGCCACCGCCGGCTCGATCAGCGAGATGGCCGAGCTCCAGGCCGCGAACACCAGCAGCAGGAAGAACAGCGTGGCAAACAGGGTGCCCATGGGCATCTGCCCGAAGGCGATGGGCAGGCTCAGGAACACCAGCCCGAAACCGGCACCGGGGTCCATGGCATTGGCGAAGACGATGGGGAAGATCGCCAGGCCCGCCATCAGCGCGACCAGCGTGTCCAGCCCTGCCACGGTGATGCACACGCGGGTGATCGAGGTCTTCGACGAGAGGTAGGAGCCGTACATCATGATGGCGCCCATGCCCAGCGAGAGCGTGAAGAAGGCATGTCCCATCGCCACCAGCACCGCCTCGCTGGACAGCTTGCTGAAGTCGGGCTTGAACATGAAGCGCAGGCCCTCCATGAACTGCCCCTGGGCCATGGCGTAGCCGATCAGCAGCACCAGGATGATGAACAGCCCGGGCATGAGAAAGGTCACGGCGCGCTCGAGGCCGGAACGCACCCCGCGTGAGACCACCACCATGGTCATCACCATGAACAGGGTGTGCCAGGCCAGCAGGCGTTCGGGGTCACCGATGAAGTCCTTGAAGAGTGCATGGGCACCGGCACTGCTCACCGCCTCGAAGCTGCCGAGCCCGGCGCGCACGGTGTAGCCCAGCGCCACCCCGGCCACCACGCTGTAATAGGAGAGGATCAGGAACCCGGCGAGCACGCCCATCCAGCCGATCCAGCGCCAGATCGAGTTGCGCCCGGCCTCGTGCGCCAGATCGCGCATGGTGTTCATCGGGCTCTGCCGGCCACGCCGGCCGAGCAGCACCTCGGCGATCATGATGGGCACACCGATCACGGCGATGCACAGCAGGTACACCAGCACGAAGGCCCCGCCGCCATACTCCCCCGTGATGTAGGGAAACTTCCAGATGTTGCCGAGCCCGACGGCCGAGCCGGTGGCCGCCAGCACGAAGGCGAGCCGCGAGGACCACTGCCCGTGTATGGATCTGCGTGGACTGCTCATTGCCTGTCATTCCCCCCTGGCGGACCGGGGGTCACGCCGTCATGATCGCCTGCCATCGCAGACCTCGAGCAAAATCAGTCGCCATTTTGGGGAATTTTGCATAAGGCCTCAACTTGCATGGCGTGATGCGGGAGCCGGCACCTGCTTTTCCTGCTGCCGCCTTGACGAAGTCACGTATAATGCGCCCATGAGCAAAAAGGACAAGAAACCGCAGAACGCCGGCAGCGTGATCGCGCTGAACAAGACGGCCCGCCACGACTACTTCATCGAGGACAGCTACGAGGCCGGCCTGGCCCTGGAGGGCTGGGAGGTGAAGAGCCTGCGCGATGGCCGCGTGCAGCTCAAGGAGAGCTACGTGCTGATCAAGAACGGCGAGGCCTGGCTGTTCGGCGCACACATCTCGCCCCTGCTCTCCGCCTCCACCCATGTCCATCCGGATGCCACGCGCACGCGCAAGCTGCTGCTGCACGCCCACGAGATCAGCAAGCTGATCGGTGCGGTGGATCGCGAGGGCTATGCCGTGGTGCCGCTCAAGCTCTACTGGAAGCGCGGCCGCGCCAAGCTCGAGATCGGCGTGGGCAAGGGCAAGAAACAGCACGACAAGCGTGCCGTGGAGAAGGAACGCGACTGGAATCGCGAGAAGCAGCGCCTGCTGAAGGCCAACTGACCCGCCGCGCGCCGGCTACGGATTCTTCCACAGGCAGGTGCCGGCCGCCTTCTCGATGGCGGCCAGGCGCGCCTCGTGCGCCTCGCGCTCGGCATCGCTCGCCCGCAGCACGCGCAGGCGCGGCCGATCGGCCGGCAGGCGACGGATACCCCCCACCTCGCTCGGGCCCGACTCGGCCTCCGCCCCCAGTGACAGCAGCGTCTGCCCGCCCGTCATGTTCAGGTAGACGTCGGCCAGGATGCGGGCGTCGAGCAACGCGCCATGCAGCTGACGGTGCGAGTTGTCGATCTCGTAGCGCTTGCACAGGGCATCCAGGCTGTTGCGCTGCCCCGGGTGCATCTGGCGGGCCATGGCCAGGGTATCGGTGACGGTGCAATAGTCCTCGATACGCCCCCACTCGGCACCCAGCCGCTCGAGCTCGGCATTGATGAAGCCGACGTCGAAGGGGGCGTTGTGGATGATGAGCTCGGCGCCGCGCACGAAGTCGAGGAAGTCCTCGATCACGTCCGCCATGCGCGGCTTGTCGGCGAGAAACTCGTTGGTGATGCCATGCACCTCGATCGCGCCTTCGTCGATCTCGCGGTCGGGCTGCAGGTACTGGTGGTAATCGCGACCGGTCAGGCGGCGGCTGTCCACCTCCACGCAGCCGATCTCGATGATGCGATGGCCCTGCTTGTGCTCAAGACCCGTGGTCTCGGTATCGAGTACAACCTGTCTCATCTCGGTGTCGCTCCTCGCCGGCCGCCTAGGGGCTGGCCATCATCATCTCGTCGATGGCCTCGTTCGCCAGCCGGTCCGCCATCTCGTTCTCGGGGTGCCCGCTATGCCCCTTCACCCAGTGCCAGTGCACCTCGTGGCGCGAGACCGCGCTGTCCAGTCGCTCCCACAGGTCCTGGTTCTTCACCGGCTTGCGGTCCGCGGTCTTCCAGCCGCGCTTCTTCCAGTTGGCCATCCACTGGGTGATGCCGTTGCGCACGTACTGCGAATCCGTGGTGAGCTGCACACGGCAGCCGCGCTTGAGGGTCTCCAGGGCCTGGATGGCCGCCATCAGCTCCATGCGGTTGTTGGTGGTCTCGGGCTCGGCCCCCTTCAGCAGCTTTTCGTGACCGCCGGCACGCAGCACCGCGCCCCAGCCACCCGGGCCGGGATTGCCGCGGCAGGCGCCGTCGGTATAGATATCCACATCTTGCATCGATACGCATTCCAGGGGTTGGTTGCCGGCCGGATCGGTCAGGGTGTGGGCTGCGTCAGGCCACCGCGCAGGATCCCCTTGCCCGGTCGCCAGCGGGGACGAATGGGCGTGAGCGTGGCCACCCGCTTGCGCGCCAGGATCAGCGACACGCCGCCGAGATAGGGTGTCCAGCGCTCGCCAAGGCGCTCCATGAGCTGCAGCTGCTGCCTGTCACCCAGCGGAAACCGGAAGCCGTGGGACTGGCAGCGCAGGGTATCGAACCCCAGCAGTGAAAGCCAGTCGCGCACCCGCCAGGCCCCGTAGAAGCGGCCACACCAGGGGGCGTGCCCCCGCCAGCCCAGGGCCAGGCGCAGACCGCCATAGAGGCTGAGCGGATTGAAGACCGCGAGAACCAGGTGTCCTTCCGGCACCAGCACGCGGTCGATCTCGCGCAGGATCTCGTGAGGGGTGGGCGAGAACTCGAGCCCGTGGGGCAGCAATACCAGGTCCACCGTCTCTGCCGCCACCGGCAGGCGCTCCGCCCGTGCGGCGACCTGCCCCTGGCCGGGCACCGGATCGATCAGCAGCCGATGCCGGATCCGGCTCGCCGCCAGCAGATCGCGGCCCGGCGCCAGGTCGCCGATCTGCAGCGCGTGGTAGCCGAAGAGTTCCGGCACCCAGGCATCGAGGCGCTGCTGCAGGCCATCGAGCAGGGCCTGCCCCGGATCGGCGGCATACCAGGCCCGCAGTCCGTGCATCGCCGACTGTGCGTCTCCCCGACAACGGATACCGAGTCTGTGCCTCATGCTGCCGAAACCGTCACCTCGTCACCATTCAGCGCCAAGCATAGCGCCATTGCTTCACGAAACGCCATGGACGGACCTGCTGCCGGGGCCCGAACTGGGCGCCACGTCTCTTGTTGCCGTCAAGTCAGTCGGGATAAGCTAAGCCCAAACGTTAACAACAGCGGCCAACCATGATACGCATCAGCATTTTTCTCCTCCTGGCCGGACTGCTGGCCGGCTGCGCCAGCCAGCCCGCCGGCCAGCAGGACGCCAGCACCAACCCGGCCGCGGAACAGAGCCGCGAACTGGACCCGCAGGTCGCCGAGACCGAGGAGGAGGCACCGTTCCCCGACCTGAACGTCGAGGGTGGCGCGGGACTCACCGCCTTCGAGGCCTCGCAGGACATCTGGCCGCGGGTGCGCCGCGGCTTCCAGCTGGAGGATGGCCTCAACGAGCTGCGCGTCCAGTCCCACCTGGACTGGCACCGCTGTCGCATCGACTTCATCGAGCGTGTCAGCGCCCGCTCGGAACCCTACCTGCACTTCATCCTCGACGAACTCGAACAGCGCGACATGCCGACGGAGCTCGCCCTGCTGCCGATCGTCGAGAGCGCCTACATCCCCTACGCCTACTCCCATGGACGGGCTGCCGGCCTCTGGCAGTTCATCCCCGCCACCGGCCGGCGCTTCGGCCTGAAGCAGAACTGGTGGTACGACGGCCGCCGCGACGTGGTCGAATCCACGCGGGCCGCACTGGACTACCTGCAGTACCTGCACAAGTACTTCGACGGCGACTGGCTGCTGGCCCTGGCCGCCTACAACGCCGGGGAGGGCAACGTGCGCCGCGCCATCCGCCGCAACGAGGCCCGCGGGCGTCCCACCGACTTCTGGCACCTGGACCTGCCGCGCGAGACGGAAAACTACGTCCCCAAGCTGCTGGCGCTCAAGGCCCTGGTCACCGAACCCGAACACCATGGCGTGAACCTCTGGCCGATCCCCGACGAACCCTATCTCACCGTGGTCCCCCTGCCCGGGCAGATGGACCTCGCCGTGGCCGCGGAGCTGGCCGGCATGGAGGTGGACGACATCTACCTGCTCAATCCGGCCTACAACCGCTGGGCCACCGACCCCAACGGGCCACACAACCTGCTGCTGCCCATCGAACGTGCCACCGAATTCCGCACTGCCCTGGCAAAAGTACCCGCCGGACAGCTCGTCACCTGGCAGCGCCATCGCATCCGCAGCGGCGAGACGCTGGGCCATATCGCCGAGCGTTACGACACCACGGTATCCGTCATCAAGCGTTCCAATCAGCTGCGTTCGAGCAGCATCCGTGCCGGTGACTATCTGCTGGTGCCGGTGGCACAGCGTCCCTCCGGCGACTATGCGCTGACCGCCGACCAGCGCCGCGCCGCCATCCAGAACGTCGAGCGCGAGGGACGCCGCATCCAGTACGAGGTGCAGCCGGGCGACAGCTTCTGGGACATCGCGCGTCGCTACGCGGTGAGCGTGGAACAGCTGGCCCGCTGGAACGGCATGGCACCGCGCGACACCCTGCGCGCCGGCGACCGGCTCATCATCTGGGTGCGGGACGCCGCCGCCCCCGACCAGGAGGCCGGCCTGCGCCTGCCGGACCTCGACCGGCAGATACCCGGCCAGACCCTGCGCCGGCTCAGCTATGCCGTCCGGCAGGGCGATTCGCTGTACCG
>JAJLKJ010000096.1:0-10787 GCA_033839185.1 Gammaproteobacteria bacterium | reverse complement strand
AGGTGCCGGCGGGCCACGCGGCGGCCGATGTCGCCGCAACCGATGATAAGCACAGTGCGCACGGGTTTTTATCCCCCAGGAAATAGGCGAAAATCCCCGGCCCCCGTTTCTTCACGACAAGGGTCCGGCATGAGCTTCATCGTCACCATACAACCAAGCGGCCACCAGTTCACCTGCGAGGATGACGAGACCGTCCTCGACGCGGCGCTGCGCCAGGGCTACGCGCTGCCCTACGGCTGCCGCAACGGCGCCTGCGGTTCCTGCCTGGGCAGGCTCCTGCAGGGCGAGGTGGACTACGGCGCGGTGAAGCCGCCGGCGATCAACGAGAAGGAGATCGCCGAGGGCAAGGCGCTGTTCTGCCAGGCCCTGCCGCTGTCCGACCTCGAGATCGAGGTGCGCGAGATCGGTGCGGCGAAGGACATCGTGATCAAGACGCTGCCGGTGCGGGTGATCGGGCTCAACCGGCTCAACCACGACGTGATGGAGATGCACCTCAAGCTGCCGGCCACCGAGCGCCTGCAGTTTCTTGCCGGCCAGTACATCGACATCCTGCTCAAGGACGGCCGCCGCCGCAGCTTCTCGCTCGCCAATGCCCCGCACCAGGACGCGTACCTGGAGCTGCACCTGCGCCACGTGCCGGGCGGCGACTTCACCGATCACGTCTTCAACGAGATGAAGGAAAAGGCCCTGCTGCGCATCGAAGGGCCGCTGGGCAGCTTCTTCCTGCGCGAGGATTCCGAGCGTCCGGTGATCCTGGTGGCCGGTGGCACCGGCTTCGCCCCCATCAAGGGCATCATCGAGCACGCCATCGCCCATGGCGACACCCGGCCGATGATCCTCTACTGGGGGGCGCGGGCGAAGGAAGACCTCTATCTCGACGACCTCGCACAGGGCTGGGCCGATGCGCATGCAAACATCAGCTACGTGCCCGTGCTCTCCGAGCCGAAGGCCGATGACGCCTGGGACGGGCGCAGCGGTTTCGTGCATGAGGCCGTGCTCGCCGATCACCCCGACCTGTCGGGCTTCGACGTCTACATGGCCGGCCCCCCGCCCATGATCCAGGCCGCCCGTGCCGCCTTCGGCGAACGCGGCCTGCCCGATGAACAGCTCTACTACGACTCCTTCGACTACAGCGCCGACGCGAAGCAGGGCGGCTGACGCCCTGCCGCGCCGGCACCGGCATCAGGCGGTACGCTGGCGTCCCGCGTCCCCAAGCGCCCCGCGCAGGGCATTGGTGGCCGTCACCATGGCGCGCAGCGCCGCCTCCACCTCGGGCCAGCCGCGGGTCTTGAGCCCGCAGTCCGGGTTGACCCACAGCCGCTCGGCCGGGATCCGGGCCAGGGCCTTTTCCAGTCGCACGCGGATTTCGTCCACGGTTGGCACGTTGGGCGTGTGGATGTCATAGACGCCGGGCCCGATGTCGTTGGGGTAGGCGAAGTCCTCGAAGGCCTCCAGCAGGGCCATGTCCGAACGCGAGGCCTCGATGGTGATCACGTCCGCATCCAGGGCGGCGATGGCCTCGATGATGTCGTTGAATTCAGCGTAGCACATGTGGGTGTGGATCTGGGTGTCGTCCGCCACCCCGGAGGCCGTGATGCGAAAGCAGCGCACCGCCCAGTCCAGGTAGGATGCCCAGTCCTGCCGACGCAGCGGCAGGCCTTCGCGCAGGGCCGGCTCGTCGATCTGGATGATGCCGATGCCGGCGGCCTCCAGGTCGCATACCTCGTCGCGCAGGGCCAGGGCGATCTGCTCGCAGGTGCGTGCGCGCGGCTGATCGTCGCGCACGAAGGACCATTGCAGCATGGTCACCGGTCCCGTGAGCATCCCTTTCATGGGGTGGTCGGTGAGCGAGTGGGCATAGTGTGACCAGGCCACCGTCATCGCGGCCGGCCGCAGCACGTCGCCATAGATGATGGGTGGTTTGACGCAGCGCGAGCCATAGGACTGCACCCAGCCGTGGCGCGTGAAGGCATAGCCCTCCAGCTGCTCGCCGAAGTACTCCACCATGTCGTTGCGTTCGGGCTCCCCGTGTACCAGCACGTCCAGGCCCAGCGCCTCCTGTCGCTCGACCGCCTCGCGGATGCTCGCCTGCATGGCGGTCTCGTAGTCCGCCTTGCTGATCCGTCCCTGTTTGAAGGCCTGCCGGGTGCGGCGGATCCCGGCCGTCTGCGGGAAGGAGCCGATGGTGGTGGTGGGCAGCAGGGGCAGCCCCAGCCGCGCCTGTTGTGCGCGCTTGCGAACGGCGAAGGGGTGTCTGCGCCGGTCGATGTCCGCCGGCAGCGAGGCCAGGCGCTCGGTCACCTCGGGGCAATGGATACGCGGCGAGGCGCGGCGCGCCGCGAAGGCTGCCGTGCCCTGGTGCAGGGCAGCGGCATCGGCCGGCGCGGGTTCAGGGGTGCTCGCCAGTCGCGCCAGCAGGCCCACCTCGTCGAGCTTCTGGCGCGCAAAGGCGAGCCAGGTGCGCAGTTCCCCGTCCAGTTCCGGTTCTTGATCGAGGTCCTGCGGGACGTGCAGCAGGGAACAGCTCGGAGCGAGCCAGAGACCCTGCGGGCGTCGCGCCAGCGTCTCGCCGATCCGCGCGCGGGCAGCCTCCAGGTCGCAGCGCCACACGTTGCGGCCGTCGACCACCCCGAGCGACAGTTGCCTGTAGGCCGGCAGGTGGTCGAGCACGCGCGTCAGCTGGTCGGGCGCGCGGGCCAGGTCGACGTGCAGTCCATCCACGGGCAATCGGCAGGCCAGTGCCGTGTTGTCGCCGAGGTCGCCGAAATAGGTGGTGAGCAGGGACTTCAGGCCGGGGGTCTGCAACCGGTGGTAGGTGGTCTCGAAGGCCTGCTTCCAGGCTGGCGGCAGGTCGAGCACCAGGATGGGTTCGTCGATCTGCACCCAGCTGCATCCCAGTCGTGCGAGTTCGGACAGCAGCTCGCCGTAGACGGGCAGCAGGGCGTCGAGCAGGGCGAGGCGGTCGCCGTCGTCGGCCATCTTGCCGAGCCAGAGCCAGGTGAGCGGCCCCAGGATCACCGGCTTGGCGCCCAGTCCCAGCGCCTGTGCCTCGCGCACCTGGGCGAACAGGCGCTCGCCGTGCAGGCGGAACGACTGCCCGCTGTGCAGCTCCGGGACCAGGTAGTGGTAGTTGGTGTCGAACCACTTGGTCATCTCCAGGGCAGGCGTGGTCCCGGGATCATCGGCGTGGGCGCGGCCGCGGGCCATGCGGAAGTAGCCCTCGAGCGGGTTCGCCTCCGCACCGAAGCGCGCCGGGGCAGCGCCCAGCAAGAGGGTGGTGTCGGCAACGTGGTCGTAGAGAGAGAAGTCGCCCACCGGTACCCAATCCATGCCCGCCGCACGTTGTTCCCGCCAGTGGCGTTCGCGCAGCGCGCGCCCCGCGGCCTCCAGTCCGGCCGCGTCCAGCTCGCCGCGCCAGTAGTCCTCGAGCGCGAACTTGAGTTCGCGCCGTGCGCCGATGCGCGGATAGCCCAGGTTGTGTGTCGTGATGCGTTTCGTGTCCATGCCAGATCCCCTGGTTGCATGACTTGTCGTGGGGGGCAGTCTGGCGGGATACTTTCATGGAATCCATTTCATATTTTTCAGTTATTCATGAATCCTATTCATAATCCGGTGGAGTTGCGGCACCTGCGTACCCTCGTCGTGCTGCGCGAGGCCGGCAGCCTCGTGGCGGCGGCCGAGCGGCTGCACCTCACCCAGTCGGCCCTCTCGCACCAGCTCAAGGCGCTGGAACACCAGCTCGGCCTGCCGTTGTTCACGCGCAACAGCCGTCCGCTGGTCTTCACCGAGGCCGGCCAGCGGCTGCTGACGCTGGCCGATGAGCTGCTGCCCCGGGTGCGTGCTGCACACCAGGCCCTCGAGCGGCTGGCCAGCGGCAATGCCGGGCGCCTCTACCTGGCCCTGGAATGCCACGCCTGCTTCGACTGGCTGATGCCCACGCTCGACCGTTACCAGGCCGATCACCCGCAGATCGAGGTGGATCTTACCCTGTCGTTCCCTGATGCCACCCTGTCGGCGCTGGCGCGGGGCGACATCGATCTGGCCATCACCGCCGATCCGCAGCTGCGACGGGATGTGACCTACCGCCCCTTGTTTCGCTACGAGAACGTGCTGGTGATATCACCCCGTCACCGACTCGCCGCGGTGGCTCACGTACGTCCGCAGGACCTGCGCGACGAGATGCTGGTGACGTATCCGGTCGCGGCCGAGTATCTGGACATCTGGTCGCGCTTTCTGACCCCGGCGGGTGTTGCGCCGGCCGAATGGCGCCGGACCGAGCTCACCCCCATGCTGCTTCAGCTGGTGGCCAGCGGACGCGGCGTGGCCGCACTGCCACGCTGGGCGGTGGCCGAAGAACTGGACCGGGGCTACCTGCTTGCCCGGCCGCTCGGACCGCAGGGTCTGCAGGCCACCCTCCATGCCGCCATGCGCAGCGGCGAGGCCGGCTTGCCGCACCTGGCGGCCTTTGTCGAGCAGGCGCGGGAGACCTGTCTCGCCCGTCTCGCCGATGTGCACCCAGTCCAGGAGGGCGACTGACGGGGAGCTTGCGAATCGGCTAGAACCCCTATATCTTGTGCCCAAGCTCAGGTTGTACCCCTATCCCTAGGGGTGCAGGCAACAGGGAACCCGGTGAGAATCCGGGACTGACGCGCAGCGGTATGGGGGAACGAAGGTCGCAGGGTACGTCGCCAAGGGCGTACCGGGCACTGTCCACACGGGATGGGAAGCCGCGACCGTAGGTTCCAGGTGATGCCCCCGAGTCCGAAGACCTGCCTGAGCCCGGCGGCCGATTGGTCGCCCGACCCTCGCCTTCGCGTAACAGGCGTCGGGGTTGGAGGCCCGTGCCCGGCTCGAATGCGGAAACGACCGATCCTTCAATCCCCCCGCAGCTGTCATGTGTGAGGCGCCGATACCCGTCGCAGCGATGCGGCGACTCCGAACGGACCCTGGGAGGCGCAGATGCACACCGAACAAATCGACTCGACCCCGCGGACGGCTGTCACGGCCCCGCTCGACTCCATTCCCCGACCCGAGACCGGCTCGTCCCATCCCCAGGTGATACGGCGCAACGGCAGTGTCACGGCCTTCGATGCGGGCAAGATCAGTGTCGCCCTGACCAAGGCCTTCCTGGCCGTGGAGGGTGGTCAGGCCGCGGCATCGAGACGCATCCACGAGACCGTTGCGGGCCTGACGGGCGATGTGGCCGATGCCCTGCTGCGGCGGTTGCCGGCGAACGCGACCCTGCATATCGAGGACATCCAGGACCAGGTGGAACTGGCCCTGATGCGCAACGGCCACCACAAGGTGGCGCGGGCCTATGTGCTGTACCGCGAACAGCGTGCCCGGGAACGTCAGGCCACGGACGCCGATGGCCCACCCAGTGGCGGGACACCGGCGCTGGGCATCCGCCTGGCAGATGGCAGCGTGCGCCCCGTGGACCATGCCCGGATCGAGGCCCTGCTGGCCGGGGCCTGCGACGGACTCGATGGTGCAGACCCGGCACGCCTGCTATGCGAATGCCACCGTAACCTGTTCGACGGCATGAGCGAGGCCGACCTGGGCAATGCCCTGGTGATGAGTGCACGGGTGCTGATCGAGCAGGACCCGGACTACTCGCAGGTGGCGGCCCGCCTGCTGCTGGACAAGCTGCGCCACGAGGCGTTGGCGTTTCTCTCCGGCCACCCTGCCGACGCCACGCGCGCGGCCATGACAGAGGTCTATCCGGCGTACTTCGCGGACTATCTGGCCCGCGGGATCGAGCGCGAGCTGCTGGATCCCGAGCTGCGCCGTTTCGATGTCGACCGCCTGGGACAGGCCCTGCGCCCCGAGCGTGACGAACAGTTCACCTACCTCGGTCTGCAGACGCTCTATGACCGTTATTTCCTGCACAGCGACGGTGTGCGCTTCGAACTGCCCCAGGCCTTCTTCATGCGCGTGGCCATGGGCCTGGCCATGCACGAGATCGACCGCGAGGCACGAGCCATCGAGTTCTACGAGCTGCTGTCGTCCTTCGATTTCATGTGCTCGACGCCGACGCTGTTCAACTCGGGTACCCTGCGGCCGCAGCTGTCGTCCTGCTATCTCACCACCGTGCCCGACGACCTGGAGGGCATCTACAATGCCATCCGCGACAACGCGCTGCTGTCGAAATTCGCAGGCGGGCTGGGCAACGACTGGACGCGTGTGCGCGGGCTGGGGGCCCATATCAAGGGCACGAACGGCAGCTCGCAGGGTGTGGTGCCATTCATGAAGGTCGCCAGCGACACGGCCGTGGCCGTGAACCAGGGCGGCAAGCGCAAGGGTGCGGTCTGCGCCTACCTGGAGACCTGGCATATCGACACCGAGGAGTTTCTCGAGCTGCGCAAGAACACCGGCGACGAGCGCCGCCGCACCCACGACATGAACACCGCCAACTGGATCCCCGACCTGTTCATGAAACGCGTGGCCGAGGAGGGCGAGTGGAGCCTGTTCTCCCCCGACGAGGTGCCCGATCTGCACGACCTGTACGGCGCGGCATTCGAGGCACGCTATCGCGAGTACGAGGCGCAGGCCGCCCGCGGCGAACTGCGGGTGCACAAGCGGGTCAAGGCCGTCGACCTGTGGCGCAAGATGCTGGGCATGCTGTTCGAGACCGGGCATCCCTGGATCACCTTCAAGGACCCTTGCAACCTGCGTTCGCCGCAGGGCCATGTGGGCGTGGTGCACTCGTCGAACCTGTGTACCGAGATCACGCTGAACACCTCGGACCACGAGATCGCCGTGTGCAACCTCGGCAGCGTCAACCTGGTGCGGCACATGGTCGACGGCGCGCTCGATCAGGGCAAGCTGCGGCGCACCGTGCGCACGGCCATGCGCATGCTCGACAACGTCATCGACTACAACTTCTACAGCGTGCCGCAGGCGCGCCGCTCGAACCTGCGTCACCGCCCGGTCGGCCTGGGACTGATGGGGTTCCAGGATGCGCTCTATCTCACCCGCCTGCCCTATGCCTCCGAGGAGGCCGTGCAGTTTGCCGACGTCTCCATGGAGGCCATCAGTTACTACGCGATCGAGGCCTCCAGCGACCTGGCCGTCGAGCGCGGACGTTACGCGAGCTTCGAGGGCTCCCTCTGGAGTCAGGGCATATTGCCCATCGATTCCATCGCGCGACTGGCGGCCGAGCGTGGTGGCTATCTCGACGTGGACCGGGAGACGCGTCTCGACTGGGAGGCCCTGCGTGAACGCGTGCGCAGCCAGGGCATGCGCAATTCCAACACCATGGCGATCGCGCCCACCGCCACCATCGCCAACATCTGCGGCGTGTCGCCATCCATCGAGCCCACCTACCAGAACCTGTTCGTGAAATCGAACCTCTCCGGCGAGTTCACCGTGGTGAACCCGTACCTGGTGCGCGATCTGAAGACGCTAGGGCGCTGGGACGAGGTCATGATCAACGACCTCAAGTACTACGACGGATCGGTCGCCGCCATCGACGCCGTGCCCGCAGAGCTGCGCGCGCTGTATGCCACCGCCTTCGAGCTGGATCCACGCTGGCTGGTCGAGGCCGCAGCGCGCCGGCAGAAGTGGCTGGACCAGGCCCAGTCCCTCAACCTCTACCTGGCCGAGCCCTCGGGTCGCAAGCTCGACGCGCTGTACAAGCTCGCCTGGGTGCGCGGCCTGAAGACCACTTACTACCTGCGATCCATGGGCGCGACCCACGTGGAAAAGACCACCGGGCCCGCCGCCGAGGGCGAGGCGCCAAAGGCCTGTTCGATCACCGACCCGGATTGCGAGGCATGTCAGTGATGCCCCAAACAAAGACGGAGATACATACATGTTGAACTGGGACGATCCGATTGCAGCCGTTACCGGCCGCGCGGCGCGGGTACCGCCTGTTGCAGCCGAGGATCAAGCGGCTCCTGGAGATGCGAAGGCCGATGCGCGCCCGCGCCCCGTGAATGCCGACGACAAGCGCGTGGTCAACGGCCTCACGGACATCAACCAGCTCGCGCCCTTCAAGTATCCCTGGGCGTGGAACTACTTCATCAATGCCAATCGCAATCACTGGACGCCGCTCGACATCAACATGGCCTCCGACGTGCACGATTACCACCATCGTCTGACCATGGAGGAACGGCACGTCTACGAGAACGTGCTCGCGTATCTCACCACCTCCGACATCCTGGCCATGCGCAACATCGGCCTCGCGGTGATGGAGAAGATGAGTGCACCGGAACTGCAGATCTACCAGGCGCGCCAGGTCTACGAGGAATCGCTGCACACCTGGACCTACCAGCACTGCATCGAGACCCTCGGTCTGGACCAGCAGGAGATCTACAACCGCTACCGAGTGGTGCCGGAGATCCATGGCAAGATTCGCATCGCCAACCGCCGCCTCGAGTCGGTGATGCGTGCGGACATCGATCTCACCCGGCGCGACGACCTGATGGATTTCCTGCTCGCCTACATCTTCTTTGCCGGCGTGTTCGAGGGTTGCTGGTTCTACAACGGCTTCACCCCCGTCTTCGCCCTGCAGCGCCGCGGGCTCATGAAGGGAAGCGCCGAGCAGCTGCAGTACATCATGCGCGATGAGGTCATGCACGTGAGCTTCGGCATCCGGGTGGCGAAGCAGATCATGCTGGAGGAGAACATCCGGCCCGAGGCGCGCGTCATGGAAGAGATGTGGGCCGAGGTGGAGGCAGCGGAGGCGGCCTATGCACGCTACCTGCTGCCCGATCCGATCCTAGGCTACAGCGCCGACATGCACAGCGCACAGTTCCGTTTCGTGGCCAATCGCCGTGCCCGCCAGCTCGGCCTGGACGAGCCGTTCCCGGGTGCCGAGAACGTCCTGCCCTGGCTGGACGAGCAGTCGAATCTGAGGAAGGAGAAGAACTTTTTCGAGACGCGGGTCACCGAGTACCAGACCGGTGGCGCACTCAACTGGGATTGAGCGCTGGACATAGCGTGTACGGGACAACGAAGAGTGGGCATGGCACGGCCGGGGTGGTCGCGCCAACGGGCCGTGGGTCCGCCGGGAGGGCTAGAGCGGCTGGATGTCCGGCAGCTCCTCGTCTTCCTTGCGGGGTCGCGGCGGCAGTTGCTCGCGTCGCGGGCTGCTCAGGCGTGGGGCCTGGGTGTGCCCGGTGACGGCCAGTTCCAGGCCGGCGCGATAGTAGGCGTCGGCGTGCTCCGGTTCCTTGAGGGTGGTGGAAAGCCGGGCGAGTTCGTAATAGGTCCCGGGCTGCGGGGCGAGGCCCAGGCTGGCGTCGAGGTAGGCGCGGGCCTTGCCCCAGAGCTCGGCCTGCAGGGCCAGGCGGCCGAGGGTCAGCAGCAGCTCGGGATCCTCGTCGCGCCCGCGCAGCCAGCCTTCGGCCTCGCGCAGGGCGCGGTCCGGCCGTGGGAACTGCACCTGGCCGTAGAGGCGGACCAGCTCGGCGTTCCAGTCCTTCATCAGTGCGGCCTTCAGGGCCTGGCCGGCGTCCTCGTGGTCGCCCAGTTCGATGAGGGCGCGGGCGTAGAGCGCCAGCAGGTCGGGACGCTGGCGCGATCCGCGCGGCAGCTGTTTCCAGATCGAGATCAGGGTGGCGCGGTCGCCGCTATGGGCCGCGGCCAGCAGTTCGGCCTCCACGGCGGCGGCCTCGTAGTGCTCGAGCTGTGATTCGTCGAGGATGCGGCGCTGGCGCAGGGTGGGCAGCAGCGCCATCAGCCCGTGCCAGTCCTGCAGCTTGTGGCTGAGCCGGGCCTGCAGGCGCAGGGCGTAGCCGTGGCGGGGGGCTGTCTGGTGCAGGTGGGCGAGGGTCGCGTGCGCCGCCTCCAGCTGGTTGTGGGCGAGCTGCAGCTCGGCCTGGGTGAGACTGACGGCGATGTCGGCCTTCGGGTCGCGCTGGATGGCGGTCTTCAGGTAGTCATCGCGGCGGTCATAGGCGTTCTGCAACTGGGCGGCGCGGGCGGCGGCCAGGTAGTTGAGCAGCGCGGTGTCGCTGCGCCGGGCGCTGCGGATCAGCAACCGTTCGGCCCGGGCGAAGCGTCCCTCGGCCAGCTCGATCAGGCCGCGCAGCAGGCCCTTGCGGTCGCGTTCGGCCAGGCGGCGACGGTTCGCGGCGCGCAGCTGGCCCGGCAGCAGCCAGAGATTCACCAGGAAGCGCACCAGCACGTAGAGGGCGATGAGCCCGGCCACGGCCAGCGGCAGGAAATACTGCATCGACATCTCGATGCTGCGGTTGCCGTAGGCGAACAGGACGAAGCCATCCTCGGTGAGGTAGGCGTGGGTGAGCACGGCCGTGGCCAGGGCCAGCAGCAGGGCGAAGAACAGGGCCTTCATGGGGCGTCGGCCTCGGGTTCGGCCGCGGCCGGCGCCGCAGTGCTGGCCGTACGTCGTTCGAGTTCGTGCAGCTTGTCCAGCGAGGCGGTCAGTTCAGGCAGCTCGGGACGCAGGTTCACGGCATCCAGCGCGGTCAGTTCGGCGGCGAGCTCTGCGGCGCGTTCGCCGGCGAACTTCTCCTCCACCCAGCTGCGCGCGGCCTGCAGCTGGCGGTGGTACTCGGCGTCGTCCTGGCGCAGCACGCTGAGGCGCGCGGCCTCCAGGCGCAGGCGCAGCAGCTGGTTGAGGTGCAGCTCGGTCTCGGTGTCCGGCAGGGCCTTCACCGGCTCCGGGTATTCGCGGTAGGTGATGTGTTCGCTGAAGGCATTCCACACGTGGCGGGCGAGGCCGGTCATGGTCTTCTGCTCGCCGTCCGCCACGGCCAGGCTGAGGTCGCGCTCGGCGCGTTCCTGGTCGGGCAGCTGCAGCGGCATGGGCTTCAGGTGCG
>JAJLKJ010000095.1:0-1981 GCA_033839185.1 Gammaproteobacteria bacterium | reverse complement strand
GCGGCGGGCGAGCTGGAACTGGTGCTTGAGCTCGGCCGGCGCGCTCTCGCGGTTGGCCTTGTAGGCCGGGTAGATCGCGTTGCGGTGCGAGGTGGTGAGGCTCTCGTCGAAGCCGAAGCCGATGCGCGCCGGGCGCTCCTGCTTCAGCAGCCTGTAGACGACATCGGAGAAGCCGAACACGGCATTGGCGGGATTGCCCGCCGCGTCCGTGATGGAGGCGGGCAGGGTGAACCAGGCACGAAAGACGTAGATGCTGGAGTCGATCAGGTAGGTGGTGTTGGGCATGAGCTCTGGACGTTAGGCGCGAGGCGCTAGTGTATCGTCTTACCGCTCACTCCTCACTCCTCGCCCCTCACGTCCCATTCAGGCGCTCGATGTCCGCCACCACACCGGCCAGCGATTCGTCGAACATCGTGTGTTCTTCGTGGTTGAGTTCGAGTGCCACGACTTCTTCCATGCCGTTCCTGCCGAGTACGCAGGGGACGCCCATGGCGACGTTGTCATAGCCGTATTCGCCATCGAGGATGGCGACGGTGGGCAGGACCTGGCGGCGTTCGCGCACGATGGCGTCGACCATCTCGGCGATGGCGGCGGCCGGGGCGTCGTAGGCGCTGGAGGTCTGCTTCAGGGCCAGGATCTCGGCGCCGCCGTGGCGGGTGCGCTCGATGATGCGGTCGATCACGTCGCGGTCGAGGAAGTGTTCGATGGGGATGCCGGAGATGGTGGTGTAACGGATCAGCGGCACCATGGCGTCACCGTGGCCGCCGAGTACCATGGCATGGATGTTCTTCACCGACAGCCCGGTCTCGCTGGCGACGAAGTAGGCCATGCGCGAGGAGTCGAGCACGCCGGCCTGGCCGAACACGCGGTTGCGCGGCCAGCCGCTCTTCTTCCAGGCGCGGTAGGTGAGCACGTCTACGGGGTTGGAGACCACCAGCACCATGGCGTCCGGGGCGTGTTTCACCACGTCCTCCATCACCTTGTCGATGATGGCGACGTTGGTGTCCAGCACGTCCGAGCGCGACATGCCCGGTTTGCGCGGGATGCCCGCGGTGATGATGACGAGCCCCGAGCCGGCCATCGCCGCACCGTCGGTGGCGCCCGAGAGGCGCGTGTCGAAACCGAACAGCGGTGCCGTCTCCTGGATGTCCAGTGCCGCGCCCTGTGGCACGCCGTCCTTCACGTCGACGAGCACGATCTCGCGACAGAGGTTTTCCCTGGCCAGGAACTGCGCCGTGGACTCGCCCACACGGCCGGCGCCGACGATGCTGATCTTCTGCATGATTCCCTCCTGCAATGACCCTCTTCCCTGAGTGTAGACAGCCGTTAGCCTGTCGGGTGCCGCCGGCGTGCCGGCGCCGGGTCAGTCCTTCTGTTTCGAGGCCTCCACCAGCTCCATGCGGGCCACGCCGGAGTCGATGGCCGCCTGCGCGACCGCTGCCGGGATGCGCTCGGCCAGTCGCGGGTCCAGCGGTTTGGGGATGATGTAGTCGGGGCCGTATGCCAGCGCGTCGATCTCGTAGGCCTCGAGCACTTCCTGCGGCACGGGCTCGTGGGTGAGTTCGGCCAGGGCGCGGGTGCAGGCGACCAGCATCTCGGTGTTGATGGCGGTGGCGCGTACGTCGAGCGCGCCGCGGAAGATGTAGGGGAAGCCCAGCACGTTGTTGACCTGGTTGGGGTAGTCGCTGCGCCCGGTGGCCATGAGCACGTCGTCGCGGGTCTTGAAGGCGAGCTCGGGCAGGATCTCCGGGTCCGGGTTGGAGAGGGCGAAGACGATGGGCTTCGGCGCCATGGCGCGCAGCATGTCCTGGGTCATGAGGTCTGGGCCGGAGACGCCGATGAAGACGTCGGCGTCGGTGCAGGCGTCCATCAGGGTGCGCTTGTCGGTGTGCACCGCGAAGGCCTGCTTGTACTCGTTGAGGTCGTCGCGGCCGTCGTGGATCACGCCCTTGCGGTCGACCATGAAGAGGTTTTGCTTCTT
>JAJLKJ010000094.1:0-10929 GCA_033839185.1 Gammaproteobacteria bacterium | reverse complement strand
CCGGAGAGAAGACAACCACATGGGGTGTTTGTTATGGATGGCTATACCGCTTCAGAGCTGATGAGCATCGTCGCGATGCAGGGCTTCGCGGGGATCAGCTTGTTCAGTGTGTTGCTGCTGATGGCGCTTGGTCTGGCGATTATTTTTGGCCAGATGGGCGTGATCAACATGGCCCATGGTGAGTTCATGACCATCGGTGCCTACACCACGTTTCTGATGTCCACCATGGCCGGCGATTTCGGCCTCGTGGATTACTATTTCCCGGTCGCGATCGTCGTGTCGTTTCTGATTGCATTCGGCGCAGGCTACCTGACCGAATGGGCGTTGATCCGGCACTTGTATGCGCGGCCTCTGGATACCCTGCTGGCGACCTGGGGCCTCAGCCTCATGCTGCAGCAGGTCTTCCGTACCGTATTCGGCGCACGCGAAGTGAGCCCGACGATGCCGGATTGGCTGCAGGGTTCCTGGCAGCCGACCGATACCATCGATATCCCCATCAACGGTCTCTTTGTTCTTGGATTGACCGTGCTGCTGACGTTCGCCGTCCTCTATTACCTGTACAAGTCGCGGTCCGGCGTGAAGATGCGTGCAACCACGCAGAACCGGATGATGGCCGGCGCCGTGGGTATCAACACGAAGAAGGTGGACCGTTTCACCTTTGCCCTGGGTTGTGGCATCGCAGGGGTGGCGGGTGCCGCCTTCACGACCATTGCCTCGACGGGGCCCACGACCGGGTCCCTGTATATCGTCGATACCTTCATGGTGGTCGTGTTCGGTGGTGCGGCGAGTCTGTTCGGTACCATCGCTTCCGCCTTCGCCATCGCCGAGGCGCAGTCGATCATGGAGTTCTTCATGAGCGGCTCCATGGCCAAGGTGCTTACCCTGCTGTTCGTGGTAGGCGTTCTGATGATCCGACCCGAAGGCCTGTTCTCGGTCAAGGTTCGCAAGTAGGAGAGTCCGGTCATGAACTTCTTCATGCAACGTATGATGGGCGGCAAGGAGGGTGCGGTGGCATTCGTCATCATCGCCGCCGTGATCCTCGTGCTGTTTCCGCTATTCCTGGATATCTTCCGCCTGAACCTGGTCGGCAAGTACCTGACCTATGCCTTCGTCGCGGTCGGCCTGGTCATGTGCTGGGGCTATGGCGGCATCCTGAGCCTGGGGCAGGGGGTCTTCTTCGGTCTGGGCGGTTACGCCATGGCCATGTTCCTCAAGCTGGAGGCCTCGAGTCCCGAGGCCACGGCGATCCAGTCGACTCCCGGGATCCCCGACTTCATGGACTGGAACCAGATCACGTCGCTGCCGTGGTTCTGGGAGCCCTTCAACAGCCTGCCTCTGACCATTATCGCGGTCCTGGTGGTGCCCACGATCTTTGCCTTCTTCATCGGCGTGGCCATGTTCAAGCGCCGTGTGGGCGGGGTGTACTTCGCGATCATCACCCAGGCCATCGCGCTGATCCTGACGGTGCTCATCGTCGGTCAGCAGGGTTATACCGGCGGCATCAACGGCATCACCGACCTGCGCACGATGCTGGGCTGGGATATCCGCGATGACTCGGCCAAGTACATCCTGTACTTCGTCAATGCCTTCCTTCTGCTTGGGGTGATCATGATCGGACGTTTCGTCATCACCTCCAAGCTCGGGCGCCTGCTGGTGGCCATGCGCGATCGTGAGGACCGTGTGCGGTTTTCGGGTTATGACGTCTCGGCCTTCAAGATCTTCGTCTTCTGCCTGGCGGCCATGTTCTCGGCCATCGGTGGCGCCATGTTCACCCTGCAGGTCGGTTTCATGTCGCCGTCCTTCGTCGGCATCGTGCCCTCGATCGAGATGGTGATCTTTGCCGCCGTGGGCGGGCGCATGTCGCTGATCGGCGCGGTCTACGGAACGCTGCTGGTGAGTTTCGGCAAGACCTATTTCTCGGAGGTCGCACCGGAGCTGTGGCTGTTCATGATGGGGGCCCTGTTCATCGCGGTGGTGATGGCCTTCCCGGACGGCCTGGCCGGTGTCTACCAGAAATATCGCAGCAGGCTCTTCGACATGGGTAGCCGGATCTGCGCACGGGTGCCTTTCTGCCCGGCCTACAGGGCACGAACGCCCCGTCCAAGCGAGTCCTGAGATGACCACGATCAAGCGAGGGATTGAGACATGAGTAGCGATACCGATTTCCTGCTGGCCATCGAGGACCTGACGGTCTCCTTCGACGGCTTCAAGGCCGTGGACGGGCTCAACTTCTACCTGGACGAGGACGAGTTGCACGTCATCATCGGGCCGAACGGTGCGGGCAAGACCACGGTGCTGGACATGATCTGCGGCAAGACACAGGCAACCTCGGGAAGCATCAAGTTCCGTAACCAGGAGCTGACGAAGCTGTCCGAGCACAAGATCGTACATGCCGGGGTGGGGCGGAAGTTCCAGAACCCGTCCATCTACGAAAACCTTTCCGTCTTCGAGAACCTGGAGATTTCCTTCCCGCGTGGCCATGGCGTGTTCGGCGCGCTGATGTTCAAGCGGGACGACGAGGTCGTGAAGCGGGTGGAAGAGATCGCCGGGGAGATCAATCTCGGGGATGAGCTCCATACGCAGGCCGGTCTGCTCAGTCATGGCCAGAAACAGTGGC
Organism: Gammaproteobacteria bacterium; assembly: GCA_033839185.1. Taxonomy (GTDB): domain Bacteria; phylum Pseudomonadota; class Gammaproteobacteria; order SpSt-1174; family SpSt-1174; genus SpSt-1174. Next base: position 8,312 of record JAJLKJ010000094.1, on the reverse strand, counting down.
TGGAGATCGGCATGTTGCTGATCCAGGACCCGCAGCTGCTGATGCTGGATGAGCCGGTGGCCGGCATGAGCGTGAAGGAGCGACAGGATACGGCCGAGCTGTTGCGGCGCATCTGCAAGGGGCGCGCGGTGCTGGTCATCGAGCACGACATGGAGTTCGTCAAGTCCATCGCACACAAGGTCACGGTGTTGCACCAGGGCAAGATTCTTGCCGCCGGCGACATGGATCATGTGCAGAACGATCCCAAAGTCATCGAAGTCTACTTGGGCCACTAGGCCGGGGGCGCGACATGCTGCAAGTATCAGATCTCAAGGTAAGTTACGGCCAGAGCGAGGTGATCCACGGCATCGACCTCAAGGTGGAGATGAACGAAACAGTCGCCGTCATGGGGCGTAACGGCATGGGCAAGACCACGCTGTTCAAGTCGCTGATCGGTGCGCTCTCCGCCAGCGGTGGCGACATCAGCCTGGACGGCAGGAGCGTGACCGGCATGGAGAGCTATGAGCGGGTCAAGCATGGCATCGCCTATGTACCCCAGGGGCGGATGATCTTTCCGACGCTCACCGTGGAGGAGAATATCCGTACCGGGCTTTCCAGTACGGGAAAGCGCAACATACCGGAGGATGTCTTCGCCCTGTTTCCGGTGCTGTGGGACATGCGCAAGCGCAAGGGCGGGAACCTGTCGGGTGGGCAGCAACAGCAGCTGGCCATCGCGCGTGCACTGGTCACCGATCCCAAGGTGCTGCTGCTCGACGAGCCTACCGAGGGCATCCAGCCGTCCATCATCAAGGACATCGCAAACGTCCTCAATGAAATCCGCAAGCTGCGCGAGATCTCGATCATCGTCTCCGAGCAGGTGCTCAGCTTCACCATGGCGATTGCCGATCGCATCATCGTGATCGAGAAAGGGAATTTCATCCGTGAAGACCGGCGCGAGGAAGTCGATGAAGCGCAGATCAGCAAGTACCTCTCGGTATGAACCCTTCACTCAATCGATACGCAGGAGTCTGAATCATGCGGCACGGTGATATCTCATCGAGCAACGACACGGTCGGTGTGGCCGTCGTCAATTACAAGATGCCCCGCCTGCACACCCGCGCCGAAGTGCTGGACAATGCCCGCAACATCGCGGACATGATCGTCGGCATGAAGCAGGGGTTGCCGGGGATGGACCTGGTGATCTTTCCCGAGTACTCCACCCACGGGATCATGTACGACCCGAAGGAGATGTACGACACCGCCTCGACGATTCCCGGCGAGGAGACCGAGATCTTCGCGGCCGCCTGCCGCAAGGCGAAGACCTGGGGGGTCTTCTCCCTCACCGGCGAGCGTCACGAGGATCATCCCAACAAGGCGCCGTACAACACCCTGATCCTGATGAACGATCAGGGCGAGATCGTGCAGAAGTATCGCAAGATCATGCCCTGGTGCCCGGTGGAAGGCTGGTACCCCGGTGACAAGACCTATGTCAGTGAAGGGCCGAAAGGGCTCAAGGTCAGCCTCATCATCTGTGACGACGGCAACTACCCGGAGATCTGGCGTGACTGTGCCATGCGTGGTGCCGAGCTCATCGTGCGCTGCCAGGGATACATGTACCCGTCCAAGGAACAGCAGGTGATCGTGGCCAAGGCCATGGCGTGGATGAACAACAGCTACGTGGCCGTGGCCAATGCCACCGGTTTCGATGGCGTGTATTCCTATTTCGGCCATTCGGCCATCGTCGGCTTCGATGGCCGCACGCTGGGCGAATGCGGCGAAGAGGATTACGGCATCCAGTACGCCGAGCTGTCCGTGTCGCAGATCCGCGATTTCCGCAAGAATGCACAGTCGCAGAATCATCTGTTCAAGCTGCTGCATCGTGGCTACACGGGCAAGATCAACTCGGGCGAGGGCGATACCGGCGTGGCCGCCTGTCCCTACGAGTTCTACACCAAGTGGATCACCGACCCGGACGCGGCCTGCGAGGATGTCGAGGCCATCACGCGCAAGACGGTCGGCACCGCCGAGTGCCCCATCGAGGGCATCCCCAACGAGGACACGGCCCCCTCGCACCGCTAGGAGCCAGGCAGGGACCGGCGGGGTGTCCCGCCGGTTCCCGCCTGCCTGACGCCGTGCCGGTCGTCCCGTCATGTCTGCCGTCATGAGGCCGGACAATCCCGCCGGTCACGGTGTCTCGCCATCAGTGGCGCCTGTCGATCCGTTGCGACGTGCCCGGCTCTTCCTCGCCGCGCTGTGGGGCGGGCCTCCCGGAGAAGACCGGGTGCTGCCGATGGACCTGCCCGCGCCGCGACTGACCGGGGGGCGGCTCTACCTGTCGGCCAGGGTGTCTGCCAGTACCGCACGCGCGGCTGCCGCCCATGCCGGGGCGCATCTGGCGTATTCCACGCAGTGCTTCGACACGGCCGAGCTGAAGGCCCGCCAGCGGGTGCTGATCGGGGCGGTGGAGGATGCCCGTGTCGAGGCACTTGCCATCCGCGAGTTCCCGGGGTTGCGTCGCCTGTGGCGTGAGCAGCTGGGCGAGGTGGCGCTCGACGTGCAGGACTTCGACCATCTTCTGCTCCGCCTGGCGGTCGCCCTGCTCCTGCCGGATCGGTACGACCCGAATGCCTGGGTGGCCAGAGGGCAGGACCTCTTCTTTGCCGAGCCCGAGCGTTGGGCGGATCCCGGTTTCGCCCGCGAGCTGGGCCTGCTGCTGGCCAGCGATCTGGGCCAGATGCGTCTCGCCATGAACGAGGGACGGCCCGTCTGCATGGCCGCCTACCGCGATGACAATGCCCACCTGTGGGTCACAGAGCGGGCACTCGCCCAGGACGACGGCAGCCCGCAGGCCGTGGACGCCATCGGGCTGCGATCGGCGCGCCTGCGCGAGGCGGACACGGGCGCGAGCCTCTCGCTGGTGGATGCCACCCGCGCGGATCCGGAGACGGGCTATACCATCCAGCCCGTGACGGATCAGGCCGCCCTCGAATACCGGGAGGGCGCGGAGGCGTCACCGGCAGCAGCGGGACTTGCCTACCCCGAATGGGATTACCGCATCCAGCGCCTCAGGCAGGACTGGGTCCAGGTGCTGGACCGGCGTCCGGCGGCAATGGCGCCGGAGGTAACCGATGAGGTGCTGGGCCGTTACCGCTCGGTCATCGAGCGGCTGCACCGCCAGATCGCGGCCGTGCATCACCAGAGCCGCCGGCGACTGCGTCGTCAGGTCGAGGGGGACGAGCTCGATCTGGACGGGGTCATCGAGAACCGGATCGCGATGCGGGGTGGCCAGACGCCGGATGATCGGGTCTACACGCGGCATCACCTGCACTCCGAACAGGAACTGGCGCTGCTGGTGTTGCTGGACCTCTCCGCCTCGACGCGGGATGCATTGCGCGAGGCCCCCGAGCGCAGCGTGCTCGATGTCACGCGCGAGGCGGCCATCGTGCTGGCCGACGCCCTGAGCCGGCTCGGTCATCGCTTTGCGATCCACGGGTTCAATTCCGACGGTCGTCAGGCGCTGCATTACCAGCGGCTGCTGGATTTCGACGAACCCTACGGGGCCGAACAGGGGGCGCGACTCGGCGCCATGCAGGGCGAGTTCTCCACGCGCATGGGGGCGGCGATCCGTCACGCCACCCGCTGCCTGGCGGCGCAGCCGGCGACGCATCGCCTGCTGCTCGTCATCACCGACGGCGCCCCCTCGGATATCGACGTGCACGACCCACGTCTGCTCATCGAGGATGCCCACCATGCCGTCGTCGATGCCCTGGGTGATGGCGTCCTGCCCTACTGCCTCAGCCTCGATCCCGAGGCCGGTGCCTACGTCGCCCACATCTTCGGCACGCATCGCCATGCGGTGATGCAGCGCGTGACCGACCTGCCGCGCCATCTGCCGGAGGTGTATTTCCGGCTCGTGAGGCGATATCTGGGCTGAGCAGGGCGTTCATGCGCACACATCCCATGCGCCACAGAGGACACAGGGCTCACGGAGGAAGTCGGTCTGCCATCCTCGCTCTTGCAGGGCAACAAGACGTACCCGCCCTGAAATTGAAATACGTGATCGTTGCGACAGCCCTGTGAGCTCTGTGCCCTCTGCGGTCAATAACCTGCTGGCGTTGATTCCATCCTGGTCATTTGCGGGCCGTGGATCGCCGCGCTCGATACCGGGGCGCGCGTGGGATGCCTGCTCCGTAATGGTGCGTCGACGTCTGTCGTGCCTGTGCCAAACCGGTGCCCGGTGGTGATGGTGCGTGCTGGTACGCGCCTTGCATTGAGGCAGGCATGGAGGCGCTTTCCCTACAGGAGGTCGTGCCGGCGCGTCACTGGCGGGCGCGGCTTGCGGTCGACTTCGGCGTGCGGGCCGGGCGCACGGTGCCGGTGCGTCGCGTGCACAGCGGCCCCCTGGTCGTGCAGCGGCCGTTCTATCCCGAGGGCGGGGTCTGCCACCTGTACCTGCTGCACCCGCCCGGTGGCCTGGTGGGTGGCGATGCACTGGAGATCGGTCTGACCGTGGCGCCACAGGCGCATGCGCTGGTCACCACGCCCGGGGCGACCAAGTTCTATCGCAGCAACGGCTGGGAGGCCTCGCAGACGCAGCGCCTGCACGTGTGCAGTGGCGCGGCGCTGGAGTGGCTGCCGCAGGAGACGATCGGTTTCGACGGGGCAAAGGCGCGTACGCACTGCCGCGTGGAACTCGAGGACGGTGCGCGCTTCATCGGCTGGGAGACCCTGGTGCCCGGACGCCCGGCCGGCGCACATCTGTTTCGCACGGGCTGTCTGCGCCAGCGCCTGGAGGTCTGGCGCGGGGACGAGCCGCTCTTCGTCGATGCCCTGAACCTTGGCGGCGACGGTGAGCTGCTGCACGGTGCGGCGGGTCTTTCGGGCAGACACTGTCTGGCCACCCTGCTGGCCACGCCGGTGACCCGCGAGCTGCTGGAGGCGGTGCGCACGCAGGTTGTCGCCCCCGACGGTGCGCAGCTTGGCATCACGCTCATCGACGACCTGCTGGTCTGCCGTTATCTCGGCGACGAGGCGCTGGCGGCGCGCGCGGTCTTCGAGCGGATCTGGACGCTGCTGCGACCGGCCCTGCTGGGCCGCCCCGCCTGCACGCCGCGCATCTGGCGCACCTGAGAAATCCGATCAATTACGCAAGGTACGGAGACAGACGATGGAACTCTCGCCAAGGGAAAAAGACAAGCTGGTGCTGTTCACGGCCGGCCTGCTGGCCGAGCGGCGCAAGGCGCGCGGGCTCAAGCTCAACTATCCGGAGGCGGTGGCCTTCATCTCCTGCGCCATCATGGAGGGTGCCCGCGAGGGACGCAGCGTGGCCGAGCTCATGGGTTATGGTGCCACGCTGCTCACCCGCGAGGACGTGATGGACGGGGTGCCGGAGATGATCGACGAGGTGCAGGTGGAGGCGACGTTTCCCGATGGCACCAAGCTCGTCACCGTGCACCAGCCCATCGTCTAGGAGGCGCAGATGATACCCGGAGAACTGCTGCCGGCCGATGGCGAGATCGAACTCAACGCGGGCCGCGAGACCTGCCGCCTCACCGTGGCCAACACCGGCGACCGGCCCATCCAGGTCGGCTCGCATTACCACTTCTACGAGACCAATCCGGCCCTCGCGTTCGAACGCGAGGCGGCGCGCGGTTTTCGTCTGAACATCCCCGCCGGCACCGCGGTGCGTTTCGAGCCCGGGCAGTCGCGCGAGGTGGATCTCGTCGCCTACGCCGGGGCGCGCCGGGTGTACGGTTTTCGCGGCGCGGTGATGGGCGGGCTCGAGGAGGGCACATCATGACCCGGATCACGCGGCAGGCCTATGCCGAGATGTACGGTCCGACCACGGGCGATCGCCTGCGACTGGCCGACACCGAGCTCGTCATCGAGGTCGAGGCCGATCACACGGTCTATGGCGACGAGGTAAAGTTCGGCGGGGGTAAGGTGATCCGTGACGGCATGGGCCAGGGACAGCGGGTGGCCGCCGAGGTGGTGGATGTCGTCATCACCAATGCGCTGATCCTCGACCACTGGGGGATCGTGAAGGCGGACATCGGCATCAAGCACGGACGCATTGCCGGCATCGGCAAGGCCGGCAACCCGGACGTGCAGCCCGGTGTGAACATCGTGGTCGGCCCCGGCACGGAGGCCATCGCCGGCGAGGGCCAGATCCTCACCGCCGGCGGCATCGATGCCCACATCCATTTCATCTGCCCGCAGCAGGTGGAGGAGGCGCTGATGTCCGGCGTCACCACCATGCTCGGCGGCGGCACGGGGCCGGCCACCGGCACCAATGCCACCACCTGTACGCCCGGCCCCTGGAACATCCATCGCATGCTGCAGGCGGCGGACAGCCTGCCCGTAAATCTCGGCTTTCTCGGCAAGGGCAACGCCAGTCTGCCGGAGCCGCTGCGCGAGCAGATCGCCGCCGGCGCCATCGGGCTGAAGCTGCACGAGGACTGGGGCACCACGCCCGCGGCCATCGACAACTGCCTGACCGTCGCCGAGGAGATGGACGTGCAGGTGGCGATCCATACCGACACGCTCAACGAATCGGGCTTCGTCGAGGACACGCTGGCCGCGCTCAAGGGCCGCGTGATCCACACCTATCACACCGAGGGCGCCGGTGGCGGGCACGCACCCGACATCATCCGCGCGGCCGGCGAGGCCAACGTGCTGCCGTCCTCCACCAACCCGACGCGTCCCTACACGGTGAACACGGTGGACGAACACCTGGACATGCTCATGGTCTGCCACCACCTGGATCCGGCCATCGCCGAGGACGTGGCCTTCGCCGAGTCGCGCATCCGTCGCGAGACCATCGCCGCCGAGGACATCCTGCACGACCTCGGCGCCTTTTCCATGATCTCCTCCGATTCGCAGGCCATGGGCCGCGTCGGCGAGGTGATCACGCGCACCTGGCAGACCGCGCACAAGATGAAGCTGCAGCGCGGCTGGCTGGCGCCGAAACGCAGCGCCGCGGCGGCGGTGCCCGATGCGGTCGCGGTGATCGAGGGCAGCACCGCCAACGACAACTTCCGCGTCAAGCGCTACATCGCCAAGTACACGATCAACCCGGCGATCACCCACGGCATCGCGCACGAGGTGGGCTCGATCGAGCCCGGCAAGCTCGCCGACCTGGTGCTGTGGCGGCCGGCCTTCTTCGGCGTCAAGCCGAGCCTGATCGTCAAGGGCGGCATGATCGCCGCGGCGGCGATGGGCGACCCCAACGCCTCCATCCCCACGCCGCAGCCGGTGCATTACCGGCCGATGTTCGGCAGCTTCGGCAAGGCGGTGAAGACCGCGGTGACCTTCGTGTCGCAGGCCGCGCTGCACAACGCCGAGGTCGCCGCGCTCGGGCTGCACAAGCCGCTGGTGGCGGTGCAGGGCTGCCGCAAGGTGAGCAAGGCCGACATGGTGCTCAACGACGCCACGCCGCAGATCGAGGTCGATGCCGAGACCTACATCGTGCGCGCCGATGGCGAGCACCTGAGCTGCGAACCTGCCGAGCTGCTGCCGATGGCGCAGCGCTATTTCCTGTTCTAGGGCGCGGCCACCGCCTGCGCGACACGCCCCGCACCCGACCCACCGGAGTTCCCCGACCATGCAGATGACCCATGACAGCCGCGCCGACCTCGTGATGGCGGCGCCCACCCCGACGTCCGCGCCGGCGCCCGCGGTGCTGCTGATCGAAGCCCTCTACCACGGCGAGCTGCCGCCAGCCGACACGCTCGAACTCGACTTCAACGCCCGTACCAAGAGCCGCCTGCGCACCCGGCTCGCGTCGGGCGTGGAGATCGGCCTGTTCCTGCCGCGCGGCACCATCCTGCGCGGCGGGCAGAAGCTGCGCGCGAGCGACGGCCGCATCGTCGTCGTACGCGCCGCCGCCGAGGATCTGCTCGAGGCGCGCTGCGCGACGCCCACCGAGCTTGCGCGCGCCGCCTTCCATCTCGGCAACCGTCACGTCGCCGTGCAGGTCGGGCGCGATGCCGGCGGCGACTGGCTGCGCCTGCAGGCCGACCACGTACTTGAAGGCATGCTGGTGGGCCTGGGCGCGCTGGTGAGTTCGCTGCGCGCGCCCTTCGAGCCCGAGGCCGGCGCCTACGCGCCCGGCCACCAGCACCCGGGCGACGGCAGCGGCGCGCGCATCCACCTGATGGCCGGGCAGTGAGCGCCGCCGCCCTGAGTCCGCAGCCCGGGCAGACAGGCTGCGGCACCGGCACCGCAGCCGGCGCCGGCGCCATGGCGCGCGGTGCCGTGGGGGCGGGGGTTGCCCCCCCCCCGGCCGACACCCGCGCCCCCCAAGCCGGCCACCCCCCCCCCCCCCACCCCGC
>JAJLKJ010000093.1:0-4889 GCA_033839185.1 Gammaproteobacteria bacterium | reverse complement strand
TTCGGTATCCACGACGACGCACTCAAGCTGCGTTCGCAGCGTATGGAACTGATGGCCTCGAACCTCGCCAACGCCGACACCCCCGGTTACAAGGCCCGCGACATCGACTTCCGCGCGGCACTGGGCGAGGCGCAGGCGTCGCAGGGCGTGAACCTGCGTACCACGCATGCATCACACATGCCGGTGGCCGATGGCGTGCTCGGGGCGGAGGTCAAGTACCGCGTGCCCAACCAGCCCTCCCTGGACGGCAACACCGTCGACCCGCAGCTCGAGAATGCCGCCTTTGCCGAGAACGCCGCGCGTTACGAGGCGACCATGAGCTTCCTCAACAGCAAGATCAACGGCCTGCGCAGCGTCCTGCGGGGAGAGTAATCCATGGCATCGTTTTCCATCTTCGATATCTCCGGCTCGGCCATGAGCGCCCAGTCGGTACGCCTCAACACGGTGGCCAGCAACATGGCCAACGTCGATGTGGTGAGCCCCACGCCCGAGGGCGCCTACCGGGCCAAGCAGCCGGTCTTCCAGGCCGTGCTCGACAGCATGGGCCAGAACACGGCCAAGGTGCCGGTACGCGTCACCGAGATCCGCGAGAGCAAGGCCGAACCCATGCAGGAATACGCGCCCAGTCATCCGCAGGCCAATGCCGAGGGTTACATCTACCGCTCCAACGTGAACGTGGTGGAGCAGATGGCCGACATGATGTCCGCCTCGCGCAACTACCAGACCAACGTGGACGTGCTCAATACCGTGAAGCGGTTGATGCTGAGCACCCTGCGTCTCGGCCAGCAGTAAGGAGTCCTCATGACCAGTATCGACAACAGCCAGCTCTACACCGAACTCGGTTATGCCAACCGCCTGGACGGTGGCAAGAAGGATCGCCTGGGGCAGGAGGACTTCCTCAACCTCATGACCGTGCAGCTCGCCAACCAGGATCCCTTCAAGCCGATGGAAAGCGGTGACTTCCTCGGCCAGCTCGCGCAGTTCGGCACCGTATCGGGGATCGAGGATCTGCAGAAGTCCTTCCGCTCGCTGTCGGGTTCGCTGGCCTCCAACCAGGCGTTGCAGGCGTCCTCGCTGCTGGGTCGCGAGGTGCTGGTGCCGGTGCAGTCGGCGCCGACGAATGCCGATGGCACGATCGATGGCGCGGTGGACGTGCCCTATCCGGCCACCGACGTGGTGGTGGGCATCTACGACAAGGCGGGGCAGGAGGTGCGTCGCCTGACGCTGGGTCCGCAGGGTGCGGGCTTCGCCGAATTCACCTGGGATGGTCGCAACAACCGGGGCGAGGTGATGCCCGCCGGTGAATACACGCTGCGTGCCGAGGTGAACTCGGCCGGCAGGACCGAGGCCACTGATGTGATGGTGGCCGCGCGCGTGGAGAGTGTGTTGATGGATAGCAGGGCCGGGGGGCTGTCGCTGGACGTCACCGGGCTGGGTAATGTCGCTTTCGCCGATGTGCGGAAGATCGGTTAATCGCGGAGGGTTGAGATATGCCGTTTCAAATCGCACTGAGTGGCCTGAGCGCCGCGTCGTCCGACCTCAAGGTCACGGGTAACAACATCGCCAATGCCAGCACCGTCGGCTTCAAGGAGTCGCGTGCCGAGTTCGCCGATGTCTTCGCCGTCTCCTTCGGTGGCATCAGCAATACGGCCATCGGCGGGGGCACGCGCCTGGCCGCCGTCACCCAGCAGTTCACGCAGGGTAACGTCGATCCCACCGGCAACGGCCTGGACATCGCCGTCAACGGCCAGGGCTTCTTCGTCTACAGCAACAACGGCGTGAACAACTACAGCCGTAACGGCGCCTTGCAGGTGGACCGCTCCGGCTACCTGGTGGATGCGCAGAACCGCCGCCTGCAGGTGTACGAGGCGCTGGACCCGACGGGCAGCGTGTTCAACACCGGCACACTGAGCGATCTGCAGCTCTCCACCAACGCTGGCCAGCCGGCGGCGACCACCGCCATCGATGCCACGCTGAACCTGCAGGCGGACGATACCGCCACGGGTGTGGCCGGGCCCGACATCGATCCCACCGATCCGAACACCTTCAATTACTCCACCTCCGTGACGGTGTACGACTCGCTGGGCATCTCGCATACCGTGAACATGTACTTCCAGAAGACGGCCTCCAACACCTGGGACGTGCGCGCACAGCTCAACTCGCCGGGCGGCGTGACCACCGATCTGCCGATCGGTGGTAACCAGGAGAGTGTGGTGACCTTCAATCCGGATGGCAGCATCAATACCGGCGGCCTGGTCGATTTCGATGTGGTGAACCTGGCCGGCATCACCGGCGCCGATCCGCTGGATCTCGAACTGGATCTCGGCAACAGCACCCAGTATGGCGCCGGCTACAACGTCAGCGGGCTGGTACAGGACGGCTATACCACCGGCCGCCTGAGCAGTATCGACATCGATGAAGAGGGCGTGGTCTTCGCACGCTTCACCAACGGCCAGGCCGAGGCCCTGGGCAAGGTGGCGCTGGCCAACTTCGCCAACCCGCAGGGTCTGCAGCAGCTGGGCGAGAACTCCTGGGGCGAGACCTTTGCCGCCGGTGTGCCGCAGCTCGGCGAGGCCGGCTCGGCCAGCTTCGGCCTGATCCAGTCGGGCGGCCTGGAGACCTCCAACGTCGACATCGCCCAGCAGCTGGTCAAGCTCATCACCGCGCAGCGCAACTACCAGGCGAACGCACAGGTGATCAGCACGGCCGATACGGTCACGCAGACCATCATCAACATCCGCTAGGTGACGAGGTAGCCCACCATGGACCGCATGCTCTATGTCGCGATGTCCGGCGCACGGGAGACGATGCTGGCGCAGGGCGTCAACGCCCATAACCTGGCCAACATCAGCACCACGGGTTTTCGCAAGGACCTGGAGAGCTTCATGTCCCTGCAGGTGCGAGGCCCGGTGTTCGAGAGCCGCGCCTACGCGCTGGAGCAGGGGCAGGGCGTGGACTTCACCCCCGGGCCGATCCAGCAGACCGGGCGGGATCTCGACGTGGCCATCCAGGGCGACGGCTTCATCGCCGTGCAGGCCCCGGACGGCACCGAGGCATACACCCGTGCCGGCGACCTGCGCGTGAGCAGCGCCGGCATCCTCACCAACGGCGCCGGCCATCCGGTGCTGGGCGAGGGCGGTCCGGTCGCGATTCCCGAGTACGAGACGCTGACCATCGGCGCCGACGGCACGATCAGCGTGCGTGGCCTCGGTCAGCCCAGCAATGCGCTGGCGGTGGTGGATCGCATCAAGCTGGTGAATCCGCCGCTGGAAGAACTGCAAAAGGGTGAAGACGGCCTGCTGCGCATGGCCGATGGTCAGCCCTTCCCGCCGGATGCCCAGGTGCAGCTGGTGGGTGGTGCGATCGAGGGCAGCAACGTGAACGGCGTGGACGCGATGGTGGACATGATCCAGCTCGCCCGCCAGTACGAGCTGCAGGTGAAGATGATGAAGACGGCCGAACAGATCGACGAGTCGGCCTCGCAACTGATCCGCTTCGGCTAGGACGAGGCAGGGGAGATAACGACATGAATCCTTCGATGTGGGTGGCCAAGACCGGTCTCGATGCGCAGCAGACGCGCATGAACACCATCTCCAACAACCTGGCCAACGTGAATACCACCGGCTTCAAGCGCGACCGCGCGGTATTCCAGGACCTGATCTACCAGAACATCCGCCAGGTCGGCGCACAGAACACGCAGGACACCCAGCTGCCCACCGGGCTCGCGCTGGGTACCGGCGTGCGCACCGTCGCCACCGAGAAGCTGCACACCCAGGGCAACCTCACCCAGACCGGCAACTCGCTGGACCTGGCCATCTCCGGACGCGGTTTCTTCCAGATCCTGATGCCCGACGGCAACATCGCCTACACGCGTGACGGTTCCTTCCAGCTGAATGCCGACGGCCAGATGGTCACCTCCAACGGCTACCAGCTGGAGCCGGCCATCAACGTGCCGCAGGGTGCGCAGACCATTACCATCGGTGAGGACGGCATCGTCACCGTGCAGATCGCCGGCGACAACGCGCCGGCCCAGATCGGCCAGGTGCAGATCAGCGACTTCATCAATCCCTCCGGCCTGCAGCCCATCGGCAACAACCTGTTCCTGGAAACCGCTGCCAGTGGCGCCCCGCAGACCGGCAACCCCAACATAAACGGTCTGGGTGCGGTGAATCAGGGCATGCTGGAGACCTCGAACGTGAACGTGGTGGAAGAACTGGTGAACATGATCGAGACGCAGCGCGCCTACGAGATGAATTCCAAGGCCATCTCCACCGCCGACCAGATGCTGCAGTTCATCAACCAGACCATCTAGGCCTGATCATCCAGGCATGCACTGAGGCCATGACGATGAAACGCTTCGCCCTACTCCTGCTGCCCCTGGCCCTGCTGGCCAGCGGCTGCTCCACCATGAACGCGCGCATGGACGAGCCCAAGCTGTCGCGTCCGCAGGTGGCCGAACAGCCGGCGCCGGAGGCGAATGGTTCCATCTACCAGGCCCGGCAGTCCATGTTCCTCTATGAGGATGCGCGCGCCCGCAACGTGGGCGACATCCTCACCGTGGTGCTGGTGGAGCGCACCCAGGCCAGCAAGTCGGCCAGCACCTCCACCTCCAAGGATGCCTCGATCGGTCTCGCCGCGCCGAACATCTTCGGTGAGCCGGTCACGCGCAACGGCCGCGCCATCCTCAGTGCCGACATCGAGGGCTCGCGCAGCTTCGACGGCGAGGGCGGCAGCAGCCAGCGCAACCAGCTCGACGGCGCCATCACCGTGGTGGTGGTGGACGTGCTGCCCAACGGCAACCTGGTGGTGGAAGGCGAGAAGTGGATCGGCATCAACCAGGGCGAGGAGCTGATCAAGGTCACGGGTGTGGTGCGTCCGCAGGACATCCA
>JAJLKJ010000092.1:0-1498 GCA_033839185.1 Gammaproteobacteria bacterium | reverse complement strand
TTGTTGTAGCGCGAGGCGTCCGCCGGGGCGGAGACGATCGCGACCTGATCCCAGCGCGCGTCCAGCTCCTCGGCCACCAGGGTCGCCATGCCGGTATAGGCCCCCTGCCCCATCTCCAGGTGCTTGGAGACCACCGTCACGCTGTCATCCGTGCCGATGCGCACGAAGGCATTGGGGGCGAAGCCGCCCACACCCGCCTCCGAACCGGAAAGGCCGGGACCGGCCGCCTCGCCCATGCGGGCGGCGGCGGTCGGCAGGCTGAGCCCCAGGGTCAGACCGAGGCTGGCCTTGATCCCCAGCGAGAGGAACTCGCGGCGCGAGACGTTCTGGATGTTGTCGTCAGACGGTTTCATGGTTTCCCTCCCCTCAGGCCAGCGCGTCGGCGGCTTCGCGCACGGCCCGTTTCACGCGCTGGTAGGTGCAGCAGCGGCAGATGTTGCCGTCCATGCCGCTCTCGATCTCCGCATCGCTCGGCCGGCGGTTCTGCCGCAACAGCGAGGTGGCCGCCATGATCTGCCCCGACTGGCAGTAGCCGCACTGCGGCACCGCCAGCTTCGCCCAGGCGGCCTGCACCGCGCGGCCCACCTCGTCGTCCAGGCCCTCGATGGTCGTGACCGACTTGCCCGCCACCGAGGAGACCGGCGTCACGCAGGCCCGCTGCGCCACGCCGTCCACATGCACCGTGCAGGCGCCGCACTGGGAGATCCCGCAGCCGAACTTGGTCCCCTTGAGCCCGACCAGATCCCGTATCGCCCACAGCAGCGGCATGTCCGGCGGGGCGTCGATCTCGTGCGCCTGTCCATTGATCGTGAGTTTCAGCATGGGGATCTCCTTTTTTGAATGCTGCGCGGAACCAGCGAGTGTAGTCCAGGAAGGCGGCCGGCAAGGCCACACAGGTCGCGAAACGGCCGGGCGGGCCCCGGCAGGAAGGCGGCAGGCCCGCCCGCAAAAGACAGGCGGGCCTGCGGGCGGCGGCCGCTAGCCGCGACCGCGGAAGAAGTCGACCAGCGAACTCAGCGCGCTCTGGCGCTTCGCACTGTCGGCCCCGCCTTCGAGGTCGGGGCCGCCGGTGGGATCGATGGCGCCGGCGAAGGTGCTCACCAGGGCATCGACCATGTCCTCGTCGAATGCATAGGGATTGAACTCCTTGTGACCGCGCTGGCGGAGCAGGCGCTCGATGTCGCCCTCCGCCGGGACGTATTTCATCGACCAGTCGGAGAAGGTGCGGAAAGGAATCGGCTTGACGGAGATGACGTCCACGTCGGCATGGCGCGGGTCATTGAGCAGGCGGCGGTAGAGGGCATTCACCTTGTGCCGGTCGCCCTCCAGGCACTGGAAGAAGTACCCGTGCCCCGAATAGAGCACCCCGCCGATCTCCTCGCGCGGGTTGTTTCGTCGGGAGGCCTGCAGGATGCGGCCGAGATCGAGCTGTTCGTTGTATTCCGGCGTGGCCGAGCTGATGTAGACGAAACGCACGAGGTTCATGACACAGGACTCC
>JAJLKJ010000091.1:0-2506 GCA_033839185.1 Gammaproteobacteria bacterium | reverse complement strand
TGCGCAGCGAAGAAGCGGCAGGCATCATCGAGGGCTACGGCTACGGGGTCGACCGCGAGTGAGTTTTGCCACAGAGGGCACAGAGATATGGCGGCGCATTGATTGTCGTAGGAGCGCCGTTTATGCCCTCTGGGTGCGAGGCGCGATCAGGGTTGGCACCTTTCCCCGCATGGGCATCGCGCCTTGCGGCGCTCCTACGGGCACCGTTTTTACTCTGTGACCTCTGCGACCTCTGTGGCTAACCGGTTTTCCAACCACTGACAACGGACCACTGACCACGGACCAACACCCATGCTCCTGGAATCCGACTGGACCGCCCTCTGGATCACCTTCAGGCTGGCCGCACTCACCACGGTGATCCTGATGCTCATCGGCATCCCGCTGGCCTGGTGGCTGGCGTTCTCGGCATCACGCGCGAAGGTACTGGTCGAGGCCGTTGTCGCACTGCCGCTGGTGCTGCCGCCGACGGTGCTCGGTTTCTACCTGCTGGTCACGCTCTCGCCCGAGGGTCCGGTGGGTTCGATGGTACGGTCACTGGGCGGGCCGACCCTGGTGTTCAGTTTCACGGGGCTCGTCGTCGGCTCGGTGATCTACTCGCTTCCCTTCGCCGTGCAGCCGCTGCAGAACGCCTTCGCCGCCATGGGCCGCGTGCCGCTGGAGGCCGCCGCCACCCTGCGCGCCGGCTGGTGGGACCGGCTCTTCACGGTGGCCCTGCCGCTGTGCCGCCGCGGCGTGCTCACGGCGATCACCCTGAGCTTTGCACACACGGTGGGCGAGTTCGGCGTGGTGCTCATGATCGGCGGCAACATCCCGGGGCAGACCCAGGTCGTCTCCATCGCCATCTACGAGCATGTCGAGTCGCTGCAGTACACGCAGGCGCACATCCTCTCCGCCGGGCTGCTGGTCTTCTCCTTCCTGCTCATGCTCGCCATCTACGGGCTCAACCGCCGCTTCACGGTGAAACCGGCATGAGACTGATCGCACGCTTTCACCTGGACCGCCGCGCGGGCTTCAGCCTGTCCACCGACCTGGACCTGCCCTGTCGCGGGGTGACGGCCATCTTCGGCGAATCCGGTTCGGGCAAGACCACGCTGCTGCGCTGCATCGCCGGGCTCGAACGCGCCGAGCACGGCCTGCTCAGGCTCGGCGATGCGGTCTGGCAGGATGAGGCGCGCGGCCTGTTCCTGCCCACACACCGCCGCCCGCTCGGCTACGTGTTCCAGCACGCCGCGCTGTTCGATCACCTGAGCGTGGCGGGCAACCTCGACTACGCCCTCAGACGCGCGCCGAAGCAGCGGCGACGCGTCGACCGCGACGACATCGTCGAACTGCTCGGCCTGCGCGCACTGCTCGACCAGCCGGCACCCGCACTCTCCGGCGGCGAACGCCAGCGCGTGGGCATGGCCCGCGCGCTGCTGACCAGCCCGTCGCTGCTGTTGATGGACGAACCGCTGGCCGCACTCGACGAGCGCAACAAGCGCGAGATCCTGCCCTACCTGGAACGCCTGCATCGCGAACTCGATATCCCGGTGCTCTACGTGAGTCATTCGGTGGAGGAGGTCGCGCGACTGGCGGATCACGTGGTGCTGATGGACGGCGGGCACGTGCAGGGGGCCGGGCCGATCGACGAGATGCTGTCCGCCCCCGGACTCGCGCTGGCACGCGACCGGCTGGCCACCAGCATCGTCGAGGCACGCAGCGAGGGTTATGACGAGACGAGCGGACTGAGCTGCCTGCGAAGCGACGCCGGCGAACTGTACGTGGCGCAGCGCCTGGAGCGCGGCACACGCTGTCGCCTGCGCATCCAGGCACGGGATGTGGGCATCGCACGACAACCGCTGACGGGGACCAGTATCGTGAACTGCCTGCCGACCATCCTGCAGGGCATCGAGCCCCAGGGCGAGCACGAGATATTGCTGCGCCTGGGTACCGACGGGCGCTTGCTGGCCCTCATCACACGGCATTCCTGCCAGCAGCTGGCGCTGGCGCCTGGCCAGGCGGTCTACGCCCTGATCAAGTCGGTGGCGGTGGAGGCCTGAACGCAGAACGGGCCCCATGCGGGGCCCGTTGTGTAACCTTGGTGACGCCGGCTCAGGTGGCCGACTTCACCTCCGCCTCCATCTGCTCGAAGGTGGTGTGGCGCACGTCCTTGCCGAGCACCATGAACACCACGTATTCGCAGATGTTGCGTGCGTGATCGCCGATACGCTCGATGGCGCGGGCCGCCCACATGATGTCGATGACGTGACGGATGCAGCGCGGGTCTTCCATCATGACGGTGATCAGCTGGCGGATCAGGCCCTCGTATTCCTGGTCGATCCCGGCGTCCTGACGGGCCACCTTGAGCGCCGCCTCGACGTCGAAGCGCGCATAGGCGTCGAGGGCGTCGTGCAGCATGCTACGGGCATGCTCACCCAGGTGACGGATGGCCGAGTAGCTGCTGCTGTTGACGGTGTTCTCCTCAGCGAGATTCGCGGCGATGCGGCCGATCTTCTCGGCCTCGTCG
>JAJLKJ010000090.1:0-3709 GCA_033839185.1 Gammaproteobacteria bacterium | reverse complement strand
CGCTGGTTGGTCTCATCGATGCAGATCTCGCCCGGCCAGCCCTTCTCCTTCAGGGCGTCGGCTACGTGGCGCATGGCATTGTGTGCCGTGGTGCTGACGAAGGTCTCCACCTCGCTACGGGTGGGGTAGGTGAGCAGGTCGAAGAGACGCTCCTTCCAGCTGCCCGGACCGGCGCCGCCCGCATGTGCCGCGGTGCGCATGTGCGACTGCAGGCTCACCTCGCGATGTCCCTCGATCACCAGTGCCCGCCACATGCCGATGGCGGCGATCAGCATGATGATGGCGAAGGGCAAGGCGCTGGTGATGCTCATGGTCTGCAGCGCGCTGAGGCCGCCGGCGATGAGCAGGGCGGCGGCCACCACCCCCTCGATGCTGGCCCAGAAGACGCGCTGCCATACCGGGGTGACGGCTGCGCCACCGGAGGCCAGCGAATCGATCACCAGCGAGCCCGAGTCCGAGGAGGTGACGAAGAAGGTGATGATGAGCACCACCGTGATGAAGGAGACGATGGAACTCAGGGGCAGCTGCTCGAACAGCTTGAACAGGGCGATGGCGGTATCGGCCTGCACGTCGTCGATGATCTGCGTGTAGCCCTCCACCAGGATCATGTGCAGGGCGGTGTCGCCGAAGATCGAGAACCACAGGAAGGTGAAGATGGTCGGGACGAACAGCACACCGAAGACGAACTGGCGGATGGTGCGCCCGCGGCTGATCTTGGCGATGAAGAGGCCGACGAAGGGCGCCCAGGCGATGGTCCAGCCGAAGATGAACAGTGTCCAGTTGCCGATCCAGTCGCTGTGCTCGTAGGCCTGCAGGCTGAAGGTGCGCTCGACGATGTTGTTGAGGTACACCCCGGTGTTCTCCAGGAAGGTCTCCATGATGAAGATGGAGGGGCCGACGATGAAGACGAAGGCCATGAGCGAGACGGCCAGCACCATGTTGAGGATGGAGAGCCGCTTCACGCCCTTGTCCAGCCCCGCCACCACCGAGACGATGGCCGCGGCGGTGATGAGCACGATGGCGACTACCTGTACGGTGGTGTTCACCGGGATCTCGGGCCACAGGTAGTTGAGCCCGGCGTTGATCTGCGCCACCGACAGCCCCAGGGTGGTGGCGATGCCGAAGAGGGTGCCGAGGATGGCGACCACGTCGACCGTGTGCCCGATGGGTCCGTGGATGCGTTCACCGATCAGGGGATAGAGCGCCGAGCGCATGGACAGCGGCAGTCCGTGACGGAAGGCGAAGTAGGCCAGCACCAGGCCGGTCAGGCCGTAGATGGCCCAGATGTGGAAGCCCCAGTGGAAGAAGGCGATCTGCATGGCCTGCTTGGCGGCATCCAGGGTCTGCGGGGCGCCGGTGGGCGGCGAGGCGTAATGCAGCACCGGTTCGGCCACGCCGAAGAACAGCAGGGCGATACCGTAGCCGGCCGAGAACAGCATGGCGAACCAGGCCGGGAAGCTGTACTGCGGCTCGGCATGGTCGGGCCCGAGCCGGGTGCGGCCCCAGGGCGAGATCGCCACCACCACGATGAACACCAGGAAGATCGCCACCGCCAGCATGTAGAACCAGCCGAAGGTCTGGGTGAGATAGGACAGCGTCGCACTGAAGGCCTGGCCGGCGAGCTTCGGATTGCTCATGGTGCCGATCACCAGCAGCGCGGTGATGATGACGGCGGGGATGAAGACCGGGATGAGGACGGTGGAGGGCAGTTTCTTCTTGTCGTTTTCGCTCATGGTGGACTCCTGTCACGGCCTCGGGCGGGCCAGGCTGTTATCGAGTGTAGCTGGCCGGGGATGCATGGATGACCCGCCGGGGAGTTCGGGCCAGTGTTGTCAGCCCGGCCGGCGATGTCAAACGGCGGTCCCGGGCGTCAGTCGTTTGAGCCAGAAGGTCATCGGCTTGCTCGACTCGCCGTCTTCGTCCAGGTCCTGCCAGGCGAAGGCGGCCCTGAGCTCCGGGTGGCGGCGGTAACCGCGTTTTTCCCAGAAGCGGTCCAGCGGGGTGTAACCGGCGGGGCGGCGCGGGTGGTCGGCGGGGCGGTCCACGGCGCAGAAGCAGGCTAGGTCGAAACCCCCGAGCTCACGGGCGTGGGCCTCGCGTTCCGTGAAGAAGCGCACGCCGAGCCCCTGTCCGCGGTATTCGGGCAGCAGCACCGATTCACCGAAATAGAAGATGTGCGCCACATCCATGTCTGCCTCGCGAAAGGGGGCGATCACGTTCTCCGTCTCGTCGGCGAGCGGCAGGCCGGTCGAGGCCCCGACGATCCGCTCCCCGTCGAACACCAGCACCACCACGCTGTCCGGCGAATCCATGTAGGTGCGCAGGTAGCGCGCCTCGTAATCCGCATCGCCGTCATACAGGTAGGGGAACTCGCGAAACACCTGGATCCGCAGGCGGGCGAGTTCCGGGATCCAGGGCAGGATCGCGTTGCCGCGCAGGCGTTCGATCTCGGGCATGGGGCTCTCTGTCATCAGCATGTCACCCCAGTCTCGCAAGATCGCCCGCTGCATGCAAAAGCCCGCGGGGCCCGGCCGGATGCCCGCTGTCGCGGCGGCGGCGCGGAAAAAGCTCAACCATCTGCTGGAATGGCCGCTATAAGAAACCGTACGGATCGTGACGGTATCCTGCCAGGGGGGAGCGGGCCGTGGCGCCGGGCACTGCCGACAACACAATCAGGGAGCATTGGTGTCATGCACTGGTTTCAGAATCTTTCCTTTCGCAACAAGCTGCTGATCCCGCTGGGGCTGGTCGCGGCCCTCTTCATCGCCATGGCGGCGGTCTCCATCAGCAAGCTCATGGTGCTGGGAGAGGAGATCGACGAGCTGGCCACGCTGGACGTGAACGGCCTCAACTTCCTGCTGCAGGCCGACCGCGACCTCTACCAGGCCCAGGTGGCCGAGCGCAGCCTGCTGTTCCTCGAGCCGGGCTCGGATGCCTACCAGAAGATGCTGGGCATGCATGACGAGAACATCGTGCAGGCCCGCGAGCGCATCGGCAAGTTCATCTCCCTGGTGGAGGCGGCCGGCAAGGTCGATACGCTGGGGCTGGGTGCGGCCATCGCCGATTACCGCCAGGCCCAGGCCAGCTGGGAGCGCCAGACCCGCGCGCTGGTCGCCAACCTCACCGACAACGCCCTCGGCGGGCGCGAGGAGGCCACCGCGCTGAGCTTCGGGGCCGTCGGCCAGGCCTTCGAGGGCATGCGCGACCACATCGACGTGATGGGCGAGATCATGCTCAACCGCACCCAGGCGGTCGCGACCATGGGGCAGAACGATGCCGCCGCCGGACAGGAACTCGTCGTCACCCTGCTCGTGGCCGGTATCGCGCTCATCGCGCTCATCGCCATCGTGATGCCGCTGCTCATCGTGCGGCCCATGCGCGCCCTCATCGGTCACCTCGAGAACGTCGCCCAGGGCGAGGGCGACCTCACCGTGCGCCTGGATGCCAGTACCCGTGACGAGATGGGGCGTCTGGCCCGTGCCTTCAACCAGTTCGTCGCCAAGCTGCAGGACCTGGTGGCCCGTTCCGTCGACTCCACTGCCCAGCTCAGCGCGGCCTCGGAGGAGCTCTCCATGGTCGCCACCGACAGCCGCCAGGCCGTCAGCCAGCAGCTGAGCGAGATCGACCAGGTGGCCACCGCCATGAACGAGATGACGGCCACCGTGCAGGAGGTCGCGCGCAATGCCCAGGAGGCCGAGATGGCGGCCCG
>JAJLKJ010000089.1:0-6986 GCA_033839185.1 Gammaproteobacteria bacterium | reverse complement strand
GCGGCCAATGCCGGGCTCTTCGCCGTGGCCATGCTGGCGGGCGAGGATGCGGCGCTGGCCGCGAAGCTGGCCGAGTTCCGTGCCCGCCAGGAACAGGCCGTGTTCGACATGACCCTGCCGCCGGAGGCCTGAGGTGATCCTGCCGGGTGCGACCCTGGGCATGCTGGGCGGCGGCCAGCTCGGTCGCATGTTCACCATCGCCGCGCGCACCATGGGTTACCGCGTCATCGTGCTGGACCCGGACCCCGACAGCCCGGCCGGGCGCCTGGCAGACGAACACCTGCATGCCGCCTACAACGACGACTGGGCCCTGGAGCAGCTGGGCCGTTCCTGTGCGGCCGTCACCACCGAGTTCGAGAACATCCCGGCAGACACCCTGCGCCGGCTGGCGGCGTTCTGTCCCGTGCGCCCCGCGGCCGCGGCCCTGGAGCGGACCCAGAACCGCATCCGCGAGAAGACCTTCATCCAGCAGGCGGGCCTCGCCACCGCGCCGTTTCGCGCCGTCGAGTCGCCGGCGGACCTGGAGGCGGCCTTCGCCGCCATCGGCGGCCCCGCCATCCTCAAGCGTGCCGCCTTCGGCTACGACGGCAAGGGGCAGTACGTGGTGGACAGCCTGGAGGCCGCGCGCGAGGCCTTTAACGCCATGGACGGCGTGCCCTGTGTGCTCGAGCGGCGTGTGAACCTGGCCGTGGAGGTCTCGGTGATGGTCGCGCGCAATCCCAGCGGCCAGGTGACGACCTACCCGGTGGCCGAGAACGTCCACGTCAACGGCATCCTAGATACCACCATCGTGCCGGCGCGCATCGACGCTGCCCTGGCCTCGAAGGCCAGGGCAGCGGCTACGCGGCTCGCCGAGGCGCTGGATTACTGCGGCGTGATGGGCGTGGAGTTCTTCGTCACCGACGCGGGCGAGCTGCTGGTGAACGAGGTCGCCCCCCGTCCGCACAACAGCGGGCACTACACCATCGACGCCTGCATCACCTCGCAGTTCGAGCAGCAGGTGCGCATGGTCTGCGACCTGCCCTTCGGCGACACGCGCCTGCTCTCGCCGGTGGTCATGATCAACCTGCTGGGTGACCTCTGGGCGTCGGGCAACCCGCCGTGGGAGGGGCTGCTGGCCGACCCGGCCGCCAAGCTGCACCTCTACGGCAAGTCCACGGCCCGCCCCGGGCGCAAGATGGGCCACTTCTGCTGCCTGGCCGAAGACGTGGACACGGCGCTGGCCCATGCGCGCCGGGCCATGTCGCAGCTGTCGGGGCGGTCATGAGTCCCGCCCCCGAGACCCTGCCGAAGGCCGGCGACGCCATCGACCGGCTGCGCCAGGACATCGTCTTCACCGACACCCTGCGTGGGCAGACACTCACCTTCCACAGCACCTGGGGCATCTTCTCGCCCAAGGGGGTCGATGAGGGGACGCGCCTGCTGCTGGACTTCATCGAGGTGAATAACGCCGACGACTGCCTCGACCTGGGCTGTGGCTACGGGCCGATCGGGCTCACGCTCGCCCGGCTGGCGCCCGGGGGGCGCACGCTGATGGTGGACAAGGATTTCATGGCCGTGGAATACGCCAACCGCAATGCCGCCCTCAACCGCATCGACAACGCCGAGGCCGTGCTGAGCAATGCCTTCCAGCACATCGGGGAGCGGCAGTTCGACCTGATCGCCTCCAACGTGCCCGCCAAGGTGGGCAAGGAGATGCTCGGCATCATGCTGCACGACGCCCACGCCCACCTGCGCCCCGGCGGACGGATCTACGTGGTGACCATCACCGGCCTGCGCCAGCTGTTCAAGCGCGAGCTCACCCGGGTGTTCGGCAACTACGACAAGATCAAGCAGGGCAGGACCTACACCGTGGCCATGGCCCAGAAGACGGCCTAGATGTTCATCGCCTCCGAGCAGATACTTGCCGACCTCGGCCTGCTGGCCAACGGCGGGTATCTGCTCCTGCTGCTTCTTGCCCTGCGCCATGCCGACTGGCGGCGCCTGTGGCGGCCGGATCAGCTCAACCTCTACCTGGTGGCCTGTCTGGCACTGATCGGCCTGTGGAGCCTGCGTGCCGGGGTGTCGCCCGGGCTCGCCCTGCACTACCTGGGCGTGACCGCCTTCACCCTGCTGTTCGGCTGGGGGCTGGCCATCGTCGGTACCTCGGCGGCACTGGCCGGCATGCTGCTGCTGTGGGGCGGCGACTGGGGGGCGTTCGCCATCAATGCCCTGGTGGTGGGGGCGATCCCGGTGCTGGTGACCCTGGGCATCCATCACCTGGCCCGGCGCTACCTGCCCGCGCATTTCTTCATCTACCTGTATATCAACGTCTTCCTCGCCGCCGCCCTGGCCATCCTCGCCAGCGTGCTGCTGGTCGCCGCGCTGCTCACGATGAGCGGGGCCTACAGCCTGCCGCGCATGGGCTACGAGTATCTGGCCTACCTGCCCCTGCTGGTCCTGCCCGAGGCGATCCTCAACGGCATGGTGATGACCGCCTTCGTGGTGCTCAAGCCCGAGGTGGTGGCCACCTTCGACGACGATTTCTACCTGAAGAACCGTTAACCAACGGTTCAGCCGGGTTTGTTTACATTGCCCACGTGCTCTGCAAAAATGCCTGCAAACAAGAAGTTGCACTGCCAGGATAGCCAGCACGCAAGTGCCTACATTCAATCGGAGGACGTGTGATGAAGAAGATGATGACCTATGCAGTGGCCGGTCTGCTGACCATGGCTTCGGCGGGCGCGATGGCCGCAGGCGACCCGGTCGCCGGCAAGGCCAAGTATTCCGGCACCTGCGTGAGCTGCCACGGTGCCAACGGCATCAGCAACGTGCCGATGTATCCGAACCTGGCAGGGCAGAAGGAAACCTATCTGGTCAACGCCATGAAGGGCTACCAGAACGGTACCCGCACCGATGCGACCATGAAGGCCATGGCCGCCGGCCTGTCCGAGACCGACATCAACAACATCGCCGCCTACCTCGCCAGCCTGAGCTGCAGCAAGTAAGCGGTTGCGTGAAAGGGCCCGGCCCGCGAAAGCGGGCCGGGCCTTTTTTGTGCGCATGTGATGGGGAAGGGCAGCCCGCCTAGACGCAGGCGGGGGGGCTTCGGTGCAGGATCGCCCGGGCGTGCCTGACTCAGGCCACCGCGTACTTGCGCATGCGGTAGAGCAGGGTGTCGCGGCTGATGCCGAGCAGGCGGGCGGCGCGGCTGCGGTTGCCGTTGGTGCGTGACAGGGCCTGGCGGATCAGGCTCAGTTCCACGTCTTCCAGGCGCAGGCCGGTCTCGGGCAGGGTGACGGGGGCGTCGGCGGGTGTTGTATCGAGGCCCTGCATCTCGCGCGGCAGGTTGCCGACGTCCACCGTGCGCCCGTTCAGCAGGATCAGTGTGCGTTCGCAGAAGTTGCGCAGTTCACGCACGTTGCCCGGCCAGCGGTAGCGCCTGAGTGCCTGCAGGGCCTCGCGGGTGTAGCCGGGTGCGGTCAGGCCATGCTCGGCGGCCAGTGCCGTATTGAAGCGTTCCAGCAGCAGCGGGATGTCGCCGCGGCGCTCGCGCAGGGCGGGTAGCTGCACGGGGACGATGTTCAGGCGGTAGTAGAGGTCCTCGCGGAAGCGGCCGGCCTGCACCTCGGCGTAGAGGTCGCGGTGGGTGGCGGCCACCACGCGGATGTCGGTCGGCACCGGGGTGTTCGCCCCCAGCGGCTGGCACTCGCCGCTCTCGAGGAAGCGCAGCAGCTTGGCCTGCACGGCCAGCGGCAGTTCGCCGATCTCGTCCAGGAACAGCATCCCGCCCTCGGCGGCGCGGATGCGTCCGGGCTGGGCGTTGTCGGCACCGGTGAAGGCGCCGCGCGTGTGGCCGAAGAGTTCGGACTCGACCAGCGACTCGGGAAGGGCGGCGCAGTTCACGGCCACGAAGGGGCCGCCGGCGCGGGCACTGGCGGCGTGCAGGGCGCGGGCCACCAGTTCCTTGCCCGTCCCGCTCTCGCCGAGGATCAGCGTGGTGACGTCGGCGGCGGCGACCAGGTGGGCAGAACGCAGGGCGGAGAGAAACTCCGGGTCCTTGCCGATCAGCTGCTGCTCGAAGGGGTTCGCGGTCATGGTCTCGGTGTCCGGAAGTCCATGTGAAGAATGCGGACTAATATACCAGCCCGGCCGTCGCCCGCCAAAGCCGGAACCTCCCGGACCTGATCCCGGTCAGCCATAATAGGTATCCCATCCACATCTGAAACCGGAATCGTTCATGGCGGACAGTGAACACAGCTATCGCTTTTCCATCGGCGGGATGAGCTGCGCCGGCTGCGTGGCGGCGGTGGAGAACGCCATCCGCGCCCTGCCCGGCGTGCGCGAGGCCACGGTGAACCTCGGCGAGCGCACCGCCAGCGTGAGCGGGGCGGTCGCCCCCGAGGCGGTGGTCGCCGCGGTGGCCCAGGCCGGTTACGAGGCGGCGGAGCTGCGCGGCGTCGCCGACGAGGCCGAGAAGGAGGCCGCCGAGATGGCCCATTACCGCCGCCTGCTGTGGAAGTTCGGCGTGGCCGCGGCAGTGGGCCTTCCGCTCATGGGCATCGACTGGCTGGGGCTGATGCCGCCGCTGGCCGGCTGGGGGCAGGCCTTCTGGATCGTCACCGGCCTGGTGACCGCCGGCGTGATGTGGTTCTCCGGCCGGCAGTTCTTCGTCGGCGCCTGGAAGGCCTTTCGCAATCACAACGCCAACATGGATACCCTGATCGCCCTGGGTACCGGGTCGGCCTGGGCCTATTCCTGGCTCATCAGCCTGTGGCCCGCGCTGGTGCCCGCACTGGCCCGCCACGTGTACTTCGAGGCCGCGCTCATCATCATCGCGCTCATTAATCTTGGCGCGGCGCTGGAGATGCGCGCGCGGGGCAGGACCTCGGAGGCCATCAAGCGCCTCATCGGCCTGCAGCCGCGCACGGCGCGCATCATCCGCAACGGCAAGGAGATGGACGTGCCCATCGAGGAGGTGGGGCTGGACGAGACCGTGCGCGTGCGTCCGGGCGAGAAGATCCCGGTGGACGGGGTGATCATCGACGGGCATTCCAACATCGACGAGTCCATGCTCACCGGCGAGCCGCTGCCGGTGGCCCGCGGCAAGGGCGACGAGGTCATCGGCGGCACGCTCAACAAGAGCGGCAGCTTTCTCATGCAGGCCAAACGCATCGGCGCCGACACCGCCCTGGCGCGCATCATCGAGCTGGTGCGCAGCGCCCAGTCCTCCAAGCCCGCCATCGGCCGGCTGGCCGACCGCATCTCGGCCGTGTTCGTGCCGAGCGTGCTCATCATCGCCACGCTCACCCTGCTGGCATGGTTCAACTTCGGCCCCGAGCCGCGGGTGAGTTACATGCTCGCCGCGACCATGACCGTGCTGCTGATCGCCTGCCCCTGCGCGCTGGGGCTGGCCACGCCCATCTCCATCATGGTGGGGGTGGGGAAGGCAGCCGAGTTCGGCGCCCTGATCCGCAACGGCGAGGCCCTGCAGCGGGCACGCAGCCTCACCACGGTGGTGCTGGACAAGACCGGCACCGTCACCGAGGGACGGCCGCGGGTGGTGGAGCTGCTGCCGGCCGAGGGGCATGACGAGGCCGGGCTTTTGCGCCTGGCCGCAAGCATCGAGGCGGCCTCCGAGCACCCCCTGGCCGAGGCCGTGTTGGCCGCTGCCCGCGAGCGCGACATCGCGCCGGAGACGGTCGAGGGATTCGAGGCCGTGTCCGGCAAGGGTGTGCGCGCCCGCCTGGCGGGCGCCGAGGTCCTGTTCGGCAACCGCCGTCTCATGGCGGACGGCGGCATCGCCGCCGACGATTGGGAAGGGCGTGCAAAGGTGCTGGCCGATGCGGGACAGACCCCCATGTACCTGGCCGTGGACGGCGCCCTGGCCGGCCTGGTGAGCGTGGCCGACCCCATCAAGGCCGACTCCGCCGAGGCCATCGCGCGCATGCACGCCCTGGGACTGAAGGTGGTGATGCTCACGGGCGACAACACGGCCACCGCCGAGGCCGTCGCCCGGCAGGTGGGGGCGGACGAGGTCTTCGCCGAGGTGCTGCCGGAGCAGAAAGAAGAGAAGGTCGGCGCCCTGCAGGCCCGCGGCGAGGTGGTCGGCATGGTCGGCGACGGCATCAACGACGCCCCGGCGCTGGCCCGTGCCGACGTGGGCTTTGCCATCGGCACGGGCACCGACGTGGCCATCGAGAGCGCCGACATCACCCTCATGCGCGGCTCGCTGCACGGCGTGGTGGAGGCCATCGCCATCTCCCGCGCCACGGTGCGCAACATCAAGCAGAACCTGTTCGGCGCCTTCATCTACAACGGTGTCGGTATCCCGCTGGCCGCGGGCGTGCTCTATCCGCTGGGCATCCTGCTCAATCCCATGATCGCGGGCGCGGCCATGGCCATGTCCTCCGTCACCGTGGTCACCAACGCCAACCGGCTGCGCTTCTACAAACCGAAGCGGGAGGTGCGCGCATGAGCCTGCTGGTGAACCTCGCGGGGCTGGTGGTCATCGGCCTCATCGTCTGGTGGTTCTGGCTCTCCAGCCCGCGCGCGCGCGCCGCCGCGGCCGGCGCGCCCATCGACATCCTGGTGGACGATGGCGTCTACACGCCGGGGGTGATCGAGGCGAAGGCGGGCGAGCCGGTCGAGCTGCGGTTCCTGCGCAAGGACGCGAGCCCCTGCGCCGAGCAGGTGATCTTCGAGGACCTCGATATCAGCGCCGAGCTGCCGGTGGACCGGCAGAAGACGTTGACCGTCACCCCGCCCGCCCCGGGCGAGTACGCCTTTACCTGCCAGATGAAGATGTACCGGGGGAAGCTGGTGGTTAGGTGAGGGGAGAGGCGTGAAGAGTGAAGAGTGAAGAGTGAGGGATTTTCCACCTAACCCCTCACCCCTCTCACCTTACTCCTTCACGGCACCAGATACGGCCCGGCGGCGCCGACCACGGCGGTGAGCAGGCCGATGGCCGTGTTGATGCCCACCAGCAGGCGGATCTGCGAAAGGGC
>JAJLKJ010000088.1:0-17693 GCA_033839185.1 Gammaproteobacteria bacterium | reverse complement strand
GAAGCGCACGGTGTAGTAGGGGTACATGCGCACCAGCGACTCGGTGAAGCTGTAGGTGAGCGTGCCGTCGGCATTCACGGCGCGCCACATCAGCCCCTGCATGACGCCCGCGATCCACATGGAGACGATGTACAGCACCACCCCGATGGTGGTGGTCCAGAAGTGCCACTCGATGAGTCGGGTGCTGTACATGCGCTCACGGCCGAAGAGCTGCGGGATGAGCACGTAGAGCGAGCCCACCGACACCATCGCCACCCAGCCGAGCGCCCCGGAATGCACGTGACCGATGGTCCAGTCGGTGTAATGCGAGAGGGCATTCACGGTCTTGATCGACATCATCGGCCCCTCGAAGGTCGACATGCCGTAGAACGAGAGCGAGACGATGAGGAATCGCAGGATCGGGTCGTCGCGCAGTTTGTGCCAGGCGCCCGACAGCGTCATCATGCCGTTGATCATCCCGCCCCAGGACGGGGCCAGCAGCACCAGCGACATCACCATGCCGAGCGACTGCGCCCAGTCCGGCAGTGCGGTGTAGTGCAGGTGATGCGGGCCGGCCCACATGTAGATGGCGATCAGCGCCCAGAAGTGCACCACCGACAGGCGATAGGAATACACGGGCCGCCCGGCCTGCTTGGGCACGAAGTAGTACATCATGCCGAGGAAACCCGCGGTGAGGAAAAAGCCCACCGCGTTGTGCCCGTACCACCACTGCACCATGGCATCGATGGCCCCGGGATAGACCGAATAGGACTTGGTCAGCGTGACCGGCAAGGCCGCGCTGTTGACGACGTGCAGCAGGGCCACGGTGAGGATGAAGGCGCCGTAGAACCAGTTGGCCACGTAGATGTGCTTCACCTTGCGCTTCATGATCGTGCCGAAGAACACGATGGCGTAGGACACCCACACCACGGTGATCAGCAGGTCAATGGGCCACTCCAGCTCGGCGTATTCCTTGCTGGAGGTGATGCCCAGCGGCAGGGTGATGGCCGCCAGCACGATGACCGCCTGCCAGCCCCAGAAGGTGAACCCGGCCAGCCTGTCCGAGAACAGACGGGCGTGGCAGGTGCGCTGCACCACGTAGTAGGAGGTGGCGAACAGCGCCGAGCCGCCGAAGGCGAAGATCACCGCATTGGTATGCAGCGGCCGCAGGCGGCTGTAGGTGAGCCAGGGTATGTCGAAATTGAGTTCCGGCCAGCGCAGTTGGGCCGCGATATAGACACCGACGAGCATCCCGACGATACCCCAGACCACCGTCATCACGGCGAACTGGCGCACCACCCGGTAGTTATAGGTCTCCATCGTATGACGCCCCCAAAGGTTGAGACAGGTAGGGCCTGCCGGCTCCCCATTGGTCGGCAGGCGACACGGACCTCAGGATGCCTGCAACGGATGACGGGGATGTTGACCTAGATCAACCGGGCATTGATAGGGACATAGACAGGGCTTATCACCCGGGCGGTGGCTGACGACGGGCACAAAAAAGGCGCGCCCCGTCGGGGCGCGCCTTGGAGAGATCGAAGCCGGCGGGCTTACTTCGACTTGCCGACCATGAACTCCACGACCTTCTTCACGTCCTCGTCGCTCAGGCTGGAATCGCCGCCGCGCGCGGGCATGGCATTGAAGCCGTTGATCGCGTGCGAGACCAGGGTATCCATGCCCTTGGAGATACGCGGGGCCCAGTCACCCTTGTTGCCGACCTTGGGGGCGCCCACCGCACCGGTGTCGTGACAGGCGGCGCAGACCTGGGCGTAGATATCTTCCGGAGCACGCACGACCGGACCGGTCTGCTTCTCGCCGGAGACCACGGTGCCGATCGGCTGCAGGCGTTCCTCGATGGCAGCCTGGCGCATGGTACTCTCCTCACCGGCGTTGCTGCCTTCATCGACCTTCGTCACCAGACGGGCCAGCAGGAAGATCACGACGGCCAGCAGCACGAGAATGCCCAGTACCATCATGAACTTCGCCATGAAATCTTTGTCTTCTTGATGCACGTTTTCCTCCTAAATGCCCCATGCGTGCAAGGCGCGCGATTCGGGCAACCCAAGTCGGACACCACGGTGAAAAAACAGCCGCGGATTATACGGGAAAAGTCCGGCATGCACCAGAACAAGCCTTTTTCAACGACATGATGATCCCCAGGGGCAGGCCCATACCCGTCCTCGCCGGTATCGAGCGAAAACACATCCCCACATTGGGTTTCCCGGGGACCCTCCGCGCAGACGATCCCGCATGGAATGGATACGCCGCTGTCACCCGTGCCGCAAACCACGCCCCCCTGCGCCAGGAGACCCGAACACCCATCGACGCCCATGGA
Organism: Gammaproteobacteria bacterium; assembly: GCA_033839185.1. Lineage (GTDB taxonomy): Bacteria > Pseudomonadota > Gammaproteobacteria > SpSt-1174 > SpSt-1174 > SpSt-1174. The sequence continues at coordinate 15,379 of JAJLKJ010000088.1, read as the reverse complement.
TGGCGCCTTCATAATACGCTCATCGCCGCGCCTAATCAGGTGTCTTTCGGGATCTCAAGCCCCCTGTTGCACTCGCGAGTTGAATCCACGACCATCCGTTATGGTCATAATACGGCCAAGACCCGTGTCCGGACAGCGCGGAGGCCTGACAGGCATGGGTGAGTAACAACAACATTCCATTACATGGGTACCAACAATGGCACACAGCCAAGCCACGGGAGATTAAGCGGGATGCCTGAAGCACTCAAGAGCTGGTGGCCATGGATCACGATCGTCGTGCTGGCCGGCGCCGTCGCCGCCTGGCAGATTCTCGGCTGGTCGGCACCGCCGGCGGGGATCGCCAGCGCCAACGGCCGGATCGAGGCGGTGGAGATCGATATCGCGGCCAGGACCGCGGGCCGGGTCGAGGCGATCCGGGTCGACGAAGGCGACTTCGTCCGTGCCGGGGAGGAGTTGGCGCGCATGGACACGGCCGTCCTGCAGGCACAGCGCCGGGAGGCCGAGGCGGCGCTCGCGCGCGCCCGCATCGCGGTCGAGACGGCCACCAGCCAGGTCACGCAGCGCGAGGCCGAGGCCGAGGCCGCCCGGGCGCTCATCGCCCAGCGAGAGGCCGAGCTCGACGCGGCGCAAAAGCGGCTCGTCCGCACCCGGGAGCTCGCTGCGAAGAACGCCGTTTCCGAGGCGCAGCTCGACGACGACCGGGCCGCGGCAGAGGCGGCGCGGGCCGCGGTCGCCGCCGCCAGGGCGCAGGCCGCCGCCGCACAGGCCGCCATCGGCCAGGCCCGCTCGAACGTCGTCGCGTCGAAAGCGGCGGTCGACGCCGCCCGGGCCACCCTCGAGCGCATCCAGGCCGACCTCGACGACAGCGTGCTGGTCGCACCGCGCGACGGCCGCGTCCAGTACCGCGTCGCCCAGCCCGGCGAGGTGCTCTCCCCGGGCGGCGTGGTGCTGAACATGGTCGACCTCACCGATGTCTACATGACCTTCTTCCTGCCCACCGAACAGGCGGGACGGGTGGCACTGGGCGCCGAGGCCCACCTGGTGCTGGACGCCGCCCCGCAATACGTGATCCCCGCCGAGGTCTCCTTCGTCGCCGACGTCGCCCAGTTCACGCCCAAGACCGTGGAGACGGCCGAGGAGCGGCAGAAGCTGATGTTCCGCATCAAGGCGCGGATCGACCCGGACCTGCTCAGGAAATACCTGCACCAGGTCAAGACCGGTCTGCCGGGCATGGCCCATGTGCGGCTCGACCCGCAGGTGGAGTGGCCGCCCGAGCTGCAGGTCCGGCTGCCGCAATGAGCCGTGATCCGCGTGCCGGGAGCGGGGACGGCGGGGCGGTGGCGCGCCTGCGGGAGGTGTCCCTGCGCTACGGCAAGGTATGTGCGCTCGACGCCGTCGATCTCGACATCCCGGCCGGGTGCCTCGCGGGGCTGATCGGCCCGGACGGCGTCGGCAAGTCGAGCCTGCTGGCCCTCGTCTCCGGCGCCCGCCGGATCCAGGCGGGGACGGTCGAGGTGCTGGGCGGCGACATGCGCGATGCCCGCTATCGCCGCGTGGCCTGTCCGCGCATCGCCTACATGCCGCAGGGGCTGGGCCGCAACCTCTACCCCACCCTTTCGGTAGCCGAGAACCTCGAGTTCTTCGGCCGCCTGTTCGGGCACGACGGCGACGAGCGGGGGCGGCGCATCGCCGCGCTGACCCGGGCCACGGGGCTGGCGCCATTCATCGACCGTCCCGCCGGCAAGCTCTCCGGCGGTATGAAGCAGAAGCTCGGCCTGTGTTGCGCGCTGATCCACGACCCGGACCTCTTGATCCTGGACGAGCCCACCACCGGCGTCGATCCCCTCTCCAGGCGGCAGTTCTGGGCGCTGATCGACAACATCCGCCGCGCCCGGCCCGGCATGAGCGTGCTGGTGGCCACCGCCTACATGGAGGAGGCGGCGCGCTTCGACTGGCTGGCGGCGATGGACGGCGGGCGGGTGCTGGCCGCGGACACGCCGCAGGCACTGATGCGGCAGACCGGCACCGCCTCGCTGGATGCGGCCTTCATCGCCCTGTTGCCGGAGGAAAAGCGTCGCGCCTACCGGCCGGTAGAGATTGCACCGCGCGCGGCCGAAGACGGCGAGATCGTGATCGAGGCCGAGGACCTCACCATGCGCTTCGGCGCGTTCACCGCCGTCGATCATGTCTCCTTCCGCATCCGCCGCGGCGAGATCTTCGGCTTCCTGGGCTCCAACGGCTGCGGCAAGACCACGACCATGAAGATGCTCACCGGCCTGCTGCCGCCGAGCGAGGGCCGCGCCTGGCTGTTCGGACACGAAGTGGACCCGCACGACCTGGCGACCCGCCGCCGCGTCGGCTACATGTCGCAGGCCTTCTCGCTCTACACCGAGCTCACGGTGCGCCAGAACCTGGCGCTGCACGCGCGCCTGTTCCACGTGCCCGTCGCCGAGATCCCCGAGCGGGTGGGGGAGATGGTCGAGCGCTTCGACCTTGCCGAGGTGATCGACGCCCTCCCGGACAGGCTGCCGCTGGGTGTGCGCCAGCGCCTGTCGCTGGCGGTGGCCATGATCCACCGGCCGCAGATGCTGATCCTGGACGAGCCCACCTCCGGCGTGGACCCGGTGGCGCGCGACGCCTTCTGGCGCATCCTGGGCGAGCTCTCGCGCCGGGACGGCGTCACCATCTTCGTCTCCACCCATTTCATGAACGAGGCCGAACGCTGCGACCGCATCTCGCTCATGCACGCCGGCCGGGTGCTGGTCACCGATACACCGGCGGGGATCGTGCAGGAACGGGACGCAGAGGACCTCGAAGAGGCCTTCATTCACTATCTGGAGGAAGCCACCGAGGCACCGGACGTGAGCGAAGCCCCTCCGGTCACCGCCGGTACGGCGAGCGGGGACGCGGGCGACGCCAGTGGCGCACGCCGGTGGTTCGATCCCCGCCGCCTGGCGAGCTACGCCCGTCTCGAGGCGCTGGAGCTGCGCCGCGACCCCATCCGCCTGACCCTGGCGCTGCTCGGCAGCGTCATCCTGATGTTCGTCATGGGCTACGGCATCAGCCTCGATGTGGAGGACCTGACCTTCGCGGTCCTGGACCGCGACCAGACCACCGTCAGCCGCGACTACACGCTCAACATCGCCGGTTCCCGCTACTTCATCGAGCGTCCGCCGATCACCGACTACGCGGACCTGGACCGGCGCATGCGCCGCGGCGAGCTGGGCCTGGCGATCGAGATCCCGGCCGGCTTCGCGCGTGACCTCGCCCGCGGCCGGCCGGTGGAGATCGGCGCCTGGATCGACGGCGCCATGCCCCAGCGGGCGGAGACCATCCGCGGCTACGTGCAGGGCATGCACGCCCACTGGCTGGCGACCAAGGCGCGGGAAGCCGGGCGGGGCGAGGCCCTGGCAAACCTCGTCAACATCGAGACGCGCTTTCGCTACAACCCCGACCTCGAGAGCCTGGTGGCCATGGTGCCGGCGGTGATTCCGCTGCTGCTCATGCTGATCCCGGCCATGCTCGCCACCCTCAGCGTGGTGCGGGAGAAGGAGCTGGGCTCGATCACCAACTTCTACGTGACGCCCACCACCCGGCTCGAATTCCTGCTCGGCAAGCAATTGCCCTATGTGGTGCTGTCTTTTCTCAGCTTCCTGCTGCTCACCCTGCTCGCGGTGACGGTTTTCGGCGTGCCGCTGAAGGGCAGCTTCCCGGCCTTGGCCGCCGGCGCCCTGCTCTATGTGGGCGCCGCCACCGCGCTGGGGCTGTTCATCTCCACCTTCATGCGCAGCCAGATCGCGGCGGTCTTCGGCACGGCGGTGCTCAGCATCCTGCCGGCGGCGAACTTCTCCGGTATGATCGACCCGGTCTCCTCGCTGGAAGGAACGGGGCGGCTGATCGGCGAGCTCTATCCGACCACGCATTTCCTGACCATCGCCCGCGGCACCTTCTCCAAGGCCCTGCACTTCGCCGACCTGCAGGCCGCCTTCGTCCCGTTGGCGCTGGCCGTGCCCATCCTGGTCGGGCTGGCCGCCGTCTCGCTGCGCAAGCAGGAGGCCTGAAGCCATGCGCGCGGCCAACATCCTGCACCTCGGCGTCAAGGAGCTGCGCAGCCTCGCCCGCGACCCCATCATGCTGGTGCTGATCGTCTACGCCTTCAGCCTTTCCATCTACACGCGGGCGACGGCGATGCCCGAGACCCTCAACAAGGCACCGATCGCGGTGGTCAACGAGGACCGCTCGCCGCTGTCCTGGCGCATCGTCAGCGCCTTCTATCCGCCCTATTTCCTGCCGCCCGAGCTGATCACCCAGGCCCAGATGGACGCGCGCATGGACGCGGGCCTCGACACCTTCGCGCTGGACATCCCGCCCGACTTCCAGCGCGACGTCCTGCGCGGGCGCCGGCCGACGATCCAGCTCAACGTGGATGCCACGCGCATGAGCCAGGCCTTCACCGGCAGCGGCTACATCCAGACCATCGTCAGCGACGAGGTGCGCGCCTTTGCGCAGCGCTACCGTGACGTCGCCGAGCCTCCGGTCGGCCTCGCCCTGCGGGCGCGGTTCAATCCGCAGCTCGACAAGTCCTGGTTCGGTGCCGTCATGTCGGTGATCGACCACATCACCATGCTCGCCATCGTGCTCACCGGCGCGGCGCTGATCCGCGAGCGCGAACACGGCACGGTGGAGCACCTGCTGGTGATGCCGGTCACGCCCTTCGAGATCATGAGCAGCAAGGTCTGGTCCATGGGCCTGGTGGTGCTCGCCGCCTCCGCCCTCTCGCTCGTCTTCGTGGTGCAGGGTCTGCTGTCGATCCCGATCGAGGGCTCGCTCGCGCTGTTCCTGGCCGGGGCGGCGCTGCACCTGTTCGCCACCACCTCCATGGGCATCTTCCTGGCCACCCTGGCCCGCTCCATGCCGCAGTTCGCCCTGCTGCTCATGCTGGTGCTGCTGCCGCTGCAGATGCTCTCCGGCGGCGCGACGCCGCGCGAGAGCATGCCCGAGGCCGTCCAGTACCTCATGCTCGCCGCACCCAACACCCATTTCGTGATGCTCGCCCAGGCGATCCTCTACCGCGGCGCGGGGCTCGCCGCCGTCTGGCCGCAGTTCCTCGCCATCGCCGCCATCGGCGCCGCCCTGTTCGCACTGGCACTGGCGCGCTTTAGGCGCACCATCAGCACCATGGCCTGAGCGTCCGGTCGAAGGCGGGGCAAGCGCCGGGGAATACGGTGACGCCTTGCCAGTTACACGCCATCTGACTCAGCAGGATCACCTCTGCCGGTTCGGTCCCGCTTCGCCGGCCACAGCGACCGCCCGCGTCGGGCCTCCAGCGCTCGGGGCCTGCTCATCCATGAAGATGAAGAGACGAGTGTCAAAACGCGGTTCGGCAGCAGGCGTGAAACCAGGCGCCAACGCCGTTCCCGCGACAGGCCTGTGCCGGCCAACCCGTTGTCAAAAGGCCTGATCCTCCTCGCCCAAAAACACCTGCCGGCGTCGATCACCCCACGGCGAGACCTCGTCCGGCGGTACGTCCCGGGAACCGCGGCATCCTGGAAAAATGGCTCGATGCTACGCACAATTGCGAGAACTGCAGCTTTTGCAGGCAGTGGAATTGATTCAATTCTTAACCGGACACCAGTGCAATGCCCCATAGCTTCAAACGCGGCGCCATCCGCGAATGCACGGACTCCAACAGTTACGACCGCGGCCGCCGGTATTTCGAGCAGGGGCTGGTCCATGAGCTGGAGGTCGAACACGTCGATTCCGATGTGATCGTGTTGCACGGCGCAGTGCAGGGCCGGCGCGCCGTGCCCTATCAGCAGGAGGTTACCGTCGCCGGGCTGCGCGACGGGGCCATCGAGATCGATGGCCTGTGCAGTTGTCCGGTGGGTTTCAATTGCAAGCACGTGGTCGCCGTCTGTCTGGCCTACCAGGCCATGGCCGGCTCGGCCAGCGATGCGGGAACCGATGCCAGCGGCGCACTGTCCTGGCTGGATCGATTCATCCGCGCCGGGCAGGAACAGGCCACCACCCCCGGCAAGGAGTTCCTCGTCTATCTGCTCAAACCCGCCCCTCGCCAAGCGGGGCTGGTGGTAGAGTACCTAGTTACCCGACACCTGAAAAAAGGCGGCCTGGGCAAGGGACGGCGTACCGAACTGTACAACTTCTCGGCTCCCTTTCTGCCGCCCGACTATACGCTACCGGTCGATCAGGAGATCGGCCGGTTGCTGGAGGCCCAGGACACCAGTACCTGGGGTTCATCCACGGTCATGCTCAATGGCGAGCTGGGTTTTCTGGCCTTGTCCAAGATGGTGCAATCCGGGCGTTGCTTCTGGCAGGACACGAGCGGCCCGCCCCTGCAGCGTGGCAAGCCGCGCCGGCTGCTGCCGAGTTGGCAAGCAGGCCGGGACGGTCGCCGTCGCCTCGAGCTGCACCTGGAACCGGCGGCGATGCCGCTGAACACCATGCCGGCACTGTACCTGGATACCGCGGCCGGCGAGGTCGGGCCCATCGAGGGGGCCGACTTCACGGCCGAGCAATGGTCCCTGCTGCTGGCGGCGCCGGTGGAGGTGCCGGCCGAGGCCAGCACCGAATTCACCTACAAGTTGCTCACCCATCTGCCCGATCGCCCCCTACCACCGCCCGCGCCCATGCAGCAGGTGCGGCTGGAACCCCAGCCGCCGGTGCCGCGACTTTATCTGTTCGGCGAGGAGGACCCGCACAGCGGGCGGCGGGAGCACATGATACGCCTGCGCTTCGCGTACGCGGGGTATGAACTCAGCCCGGCCGCCCCCGGCGAGCGGCACCGGCAAATCGACGGGGATCGGATCATCGAGATCCCGCGCGATCCCGCGGCCGAGGACATGGCGGTGCAGGTGTTGTCCGAGAACGGCCTTCGTCCCCTGCAACGGGATGGCGAGGTCTACTGGTTCAGCCCGCCGGAGCCGGGACCGATGGATGCCGTCGCCCGCTGGCAGCGGTTTCTGGACGAGACCCTGCCCGAGTTGCAGGCCCGGGGCTGGGAGGTGCAGTTCGATCCCGGTTTTGCGTTGCGCTTTGTCCAGGGCGGGGCCTGGCAGGTGGCGGTGGACTCGGATAACGACTGGTTCGATCTGCACTTCGATCTGGAGGTGGAAGGGCGCAAGCTGCCGCTGCTGCCCATCATCGCCGACGTGCTCGACCGTTACGATCCCGACACCCTGCCCGAGATCCTGACCCTGCCGCTGGGCGAGAGCGAGTATCTGCAATTGCCGGCCGCGCGTATCCGCCCGGTGTGCCAGACCCTCTATGAACTGTACGATGCCGAGGCCCTGGATGACGACGGCCATCTGCGCCTGGGCCGTTTCGACGCCGTGCGCCTGGCCGAGCTGGAGGACAACCTCGACGGCGGGTTGCGCTGGCGCGGCGGCAAGGACCTGCGCGAGCTGGGCCGCAAGCTCAAGGACTTCAAGGGAATCAAACCCGTCGCCCCGCCGCGCGGGCTGAAGGCCGAGCTGCGCGACTACCAGCAACAGGGCCTCAATTGGCTGCAGTTTCTGCGCGCCTACGGGTTCAACGGCATCCTGGCCGATGACATGGGTCTGGGCAAGACGGTGCAGACCCTGGCTCACCTGGCGCTGGAGAAGGAACGGGGCCGGCTGAAGAACCCCTGCCTGATCGTCGCCCCCACCAGCCTGGTGGGCAACTGGCGGCGCGAGGCAGCGCAGTTCACGCCGCGGCTCAAGGTACTGGTGTTGCACGGCCCGGATCGCAAGGTGCATTTCGATGCGCTGCACGCATACGATCTCATCATCAGCACCTATCCGCTGCTGGTACGCGACGAGGAGGTCCTGGCCTCGCAGCCGTATCACTACCTGGTGCTCGACGAGGCACAGGTGATCAAGAACCCGCGCGCCAAGGTCGCCCGCGTGGTCCGCCGGCTTCAGGCCGAGCACCGACTTTGCCTGACCGGCACGCCCATGGAGAATCACCTCGGCGAGTTGTGGGCGCTGTTCGACTTTCTCATGCCCGGCTTTCTCGGCGACCACAAGCTGTTCAAGCAACGCTTTCGCACGCCCATCGAGGTCCACGGCGACCGGGAACAACGCGCGCGGCTGGTGCGGCGGGTGACGCCGTTCTTGCTGCGCCGCACCAAGGGCGAGGTCATCGCCGAGTTGCCGGCCAAGACCGAGATAGTCCGCTCGGTGGCCCTGCCCGCCAAGCAGGCGGCGCTGTACGAGAGCATCCGCCTGTCCATGGAAAAGAAGGTGCGCGATGCCATTGCCAAGAAGGGCTTGGCGCGCAGTCACATCACCATCCTCGATGCCCTGCTCAAACTGCGCCAGGCGTGTTGCGACCCACGGCTGTTGTCCTTGCCCCAGGCAAAGAAGGTCCATGATTCGGCCAAGCTGGAGCTGTTGATGCAGATGTTGCCCGAGCTGCTGGAGGAGGGCCGGCGGCGTAGGACTCAACCTCACCGAGGCCGACACCGTGATTCATTACGACCCCTGGTGGAATCCGGCGGTCGAAAACCAGGCCACCGATCGCGCCCACCGCATCGGCCAGGACAAGGCCGTGTTCGTCTACAAGCTGATCACCGAGAACACGCTGGAAGAGAAGATCATGGCCATGCAGGCCGGCAAGCAGGCACTGGCCGAAGGCATCTACAAGCAACGCGGGGACGGGGAACAGATCAACCTCGACGCGGACGAGCTGCAGGAACTGTTCGCGCCGTTGAGTTCGTAGCGCGAGGTCTGCTCAGGGAGACTGCGAATCCACCGAATTTGCAATAGACCAGCGTTCTGGGTCAGCGACGAAATTGACATCGCCACCCCAGCAATCCTTGACAGTCGGATGCGCCGCAGGGTGCCGGGTGCCGCCCGCTTGCTATCGAACGCATGCTGCGCAGCCATTTTCCGCAACAAGGGTTCACTTCCCCGCCCCCTGCCGGGGAGGCACGGTACGACTCATAAGCCATGCACCGGCTTGCTGGCATCCATCCCGGCCAGGAGCCGCGCCTTCATCGACCTTCGTCACCAGACGGGCTAGCGGTACGAGAATACAGCTTCGGCCGGGGCCGCCCGCCGTTAACCACATAGAATATGCAGTGATTTTGCCGCGCCCTGACTAGGCCGACGACCCGCAACAGTTCCCACCCTGCTCCAGGGCGATGAGCAGACGACGCAGATCGCCGGCCAGGCGCGCGGCCTCCTCCGTCGAGAATAGATCCATCAGCTGACATGCGGACTCGGCACGCCGCTGTACTGCCGTATCGACCAGCTCGCGACCGGCCAGCGTCAGACGCACCAGCACCTGGCGACGGTCGCTAGGGGAGGCGGCCCGCTCCACCAGCCCGCGGGCCTGGAGACGGTCGAGCCGGTGCGTCATGCCGCTGCAGGTCATGAGCACGCTGCGCGCCAGCTCCCCGGCCGAGAGCTCATAGGGCTCCCCCTTGCGCCGCAGAGTGGCCAGCACATCGAATTCCCAGGGCTGGATGTCGAAGGGGGCGAGGCCGGTCTTGGCCTGCTGCTCCATGTAGCGCCCGAGCAATACCAGCCGCAGGGTGACGGCCGATGCCGTGAGGTCGAGATCGGGACAGGTCGCCTGCCATTCGGCCAGCGCCCGGTCGACACGGTCGAGTAGGGAATTCGGGTTCATGCGGGCCATGCTACCAGAATGTTTCGATATTTATTTTTTCGACATCGAAATAATTCTATGCGAAGCTATGGGCTATATGTAGTCGCCGGAACAAGCGGCCACGGCGCCGTCCCCGCACTATCGCCCGAATAAACACATAAGGTGTCCCTCGATGAAGCGCCTGCTGATCGTCATCGCCCTGCTCGTCGCCATCTTCGCCCCCATCGCGGGGTGGAAGGTCTTCACCTATTACATGATGAACAAGATGCTCTCGCAGCCCCAGCCACCGGCGGTCATCGCCGCCACCGAGGTGCGCGAGGAGACCTGGCAGCCGGCGCTCGAGGCGGTCGGCAGCCTGGTCGCCGAGAACGGCATCACGGTGACCACCGAGATGGCGGGCAAGGTGGCCGAGATCCGCTCGCCCTCGGGCTCGCTGGTGGCGAAGGGTGATGTGCTGCTCACCCTGGATGATTCCGTGGAGCGCGCTGCGCTGGCGGCCCTGCGTGCAGATGCCCGCCTGGCCCGGGTGAAGTTCGACCGGGCCGCCGATCTGCTGCCCAAGCGCGCCATCTCCCAGGCCGAATACGACGAACGCCAGGCCGCCTGGGAATCCGCCGAGGCCCTGGCCGAGGCGGAGGCCGCGCGCATCAAGCGCATGACCATCCGCGCCCCCTTCAGCGGCCAGCTCGGCATCGTCGAGGTCAGCCTTGGCGAGTACCTGCAGCCCGGCGACCCCATCGTCAGCCTGCAGGCCCTGGACCCGATCTTCGTCGACTACACCCTGCCGGAGCGCTATTTCCCGCGCCTGGCCGTCGGCCAGACCGTGAACCTCTCGGTCGACGCCCTGCCCGACGAGGCCTTCACCGGCCAGGTCAGCGCGCTGGAATCCGGCATCGATGCCGGCACCCGCACGATCAGGGTCCGCGCCACGCTCGCCAACCCCGAAGGGCAACTGCGCCCAGGCATGTTCGCCGAGGTACAGACCGTCGAGGGTCGCGAGGAGCGCGTGCTCACCGTGCCGCGCACGGCCGTGAGCTTCAACACCTATGGCGACTTCATCTTCGTCATCGAAGCCGGTGAAGGCGAGGATACGCTCGTCGCCAGACGACGCCAGGTGAGCACCGGCGAATCCCGCGAGGGCCGCGTCGTGATCACCCGGGGCGTGGAGGCCGGCGAGCGCGTGGTACGCGCGGGGCTGGTCAAGCTGCGCGACGGCCAGGCCGTGACCATCGACAATTCCGTTGAACTCGACGACGCCGGGATCACCCAGGAATGAAATTCACCGACATCTTCATCCAGCGCCCGGTACTGGCCACCGTCGTCAGCCTGCTGATCCTGCTCGTGGGGCTGCGCTCCCTGGGCCTGCTAGACGTGCGCCAGTATCCGGAGATGCAGAACACCGTGGTCACGGTCACCACGGCCTATCCCGGCGCCAATTCGGAGCTGATCCAGGGCTTCATCACCACACCGCTGCAGCAGGCCATTGCCGAGGCCGACGGCATCGACTACCTGTTCGCCACCAGTTCGCAGGGGGTCTCGACCATCGAGGCCCACATGCAGCTCAACTACGATCCGAACGCCGCGGTCGCCGAGATCCAGGCCAAGGTCGCCAGCCAGCGCAACGTACTGCCGCAGGCGGCCGAGAGCCCGGTGATCGACGCCACCACCGGCGACTCCACCGCGTTGATGTACGTGGCCTTCTTCAGCGACGAGGTGCCGCGCCCGCAGGTCACCGACTACGTGCTGCGCGTGGTGCAGCCCCAGCTGCAGGCCCTGCCGGGCGTGGCCAAGGCCGAACTCTACGGCCAGCAGTTCGCCATGCGCATCTGGCTGGACCCCAAGCGCATGGCCGCGCTGGACATCACCGCCGAGGAAGTCGCCGGCGTACTGCGTGAAAACAACTACCAGGCCGGTATCGGCGCCACCAAGGACAAGTACGTCTCCATCGTGCTCACGGCCAACACCGACGTGAGCAACGCCGAGGACTTCAACAAGCTGGTGGTGCGCAACGAGGGCGGTGCGCTGGTGCGCCTGCGCGACATCGCCCGCATCGAGCTGGGCGGCGAGAGCTACGATTCCACCGCCTGGTACAAGGGCGTGCCCGCCGCCTTCATCGGCATCCAGCCGGCACCGGGCGCCAACCCGCTCACGGTCGCCACCCTCGTCAACGAGGAGATCCCGCAGATCCGCGCGCAACTGCCGGACGGCATCGACGTCCGCATTCCCTACGATGCGAGCCGCTTCATCGAGGACTCCATCGACGAGGTCTACAAGACCATCGGCGAGGCGGTCATCATCGTCCTGCTGGTCATCTTCCTCACCCTGGGCTCCTGGCGCGCGGCCATCGTGCCGGCCGTGGCCGTGCCACTGTCGCTGATCGGGGCGGCCTTCATCATGCTCGCCCTGGGCTACTCGCTGAACCTGCTCACCCTGCTGTCCATGGTGCTCGCCATCGGCCTGGTGGTGGACGATGCCATCATCGTGGTGGAAAACATCCACCGCCACATCGAGGAAGGCATGGGCCGCTTCGATGCCGCCATCCAGGGGGCTCGCGAGCTGGCCGTGCCCATCATCGCCATGACCACCACCCTGCTGGCGGTCTACGCCCCCATCGGCTTCATGGGCGGGCTCATCGGCACGCTGTTCACCGAGTTCGCCTTCACCCTCACCGCCGCCGTGCTCATCTCCGGCGTGGTCGCGCTCACGCTCTCGCCCATGCTCTCGGCCAAGGTGCTCAAGCCGCATGGCAGCGAAGGGCGTTTCGAGCAACAGGTCGAGCGCGTGTTCAACTGGCTGTCGGACCGCTACCTGCGCCTGCTGCGCGGCAACCTGAACAAGATCCTGCCCACCGTGGTGTTCGGCATCGGCGTGCTGGCCTCGAACTACTTCATGTTCGTCACTGCCAAGCCCGAGCTCGCGCCCGACGAGGACCAGGGGATCATCTTCTACATGGCCAACGCGCCGCGTACCGCCACGCTGGACTACCACGAGGCCTACGCACGCGACATCCAGAACCGCTTCGAGGAATTTCCCGAGTACAACGACAGCTTCATGATCCTGGGCATGACGCCGGATACCACCTTCGGCGGCTTCAAGATGGTGGCCGATAGCGAACGCGAGCGCTCGCAGGGCGAGGTCCTGCCCCAGCTGCAGCAGGCCCTGGCCGGCGTGGCCGGCTACAGCACCGCCGCCTTCCCCCGCCCGAGCATCCCGGGCTCCAGCGGCGGCCTGCCGGTACAGTTCGTGCTCACCTCCGACCGGCCGCACGAGGAGATCGCCGGATATGCCGACCAGATCATCGGCAAGGCGATGCAGAGTGGCCAGTTCATGTTCCTGAAGAAGTCGGTGGACATCGACCGCCCGGTGATCACCATCGACATCGACCGTGACCGCGCGGGGGACCTGGGCATCAGCATGGGCGAGATCGGCCGCAGCCTGGGCGCCATGCTGGGCGGCGGCTACGTGAACCGCTTCAACCTGGAGGGTCGCAGCTACAAGGTCATTCCCCAGGTCGAGCGCGAGTTCCGTCTCACCGCCGAGATGCTAAAGGACTACTACGTCCGCTCGGGCAACGGCGAGCTGGTACCGCTGTCCACCATCGCCAGTCTCGAGCGCGGCGTGGAACCCTCGAACCGCACCCAGTTCCAGCAGCTCAACTCCATCACCGTGGAAGGCGTGCCCTTCCCGGGCGTCACCCTGGGTACCGCACTGGACTACCTCGAGACCACGGCCGCGGACATCCTGCCGCGCGGCTACGGCACCGACTACCGGGGCTCGTCGCGCCAGTATGCCCAGGAGAGCGGCGGCCTGATCGTGACCCTGTTCCTCGCGCTGATCGTCATCTACCTGGTGCTGGCGGCACAGTTCGAGAGCTGGCGCGACCCGCTCATCGTCATGGTCTCCGTGCCGCTGGCCACGGCCGGGGCACTCATCTTCATCACCCTGGGCTTCTGGGCCATGAGCGTGAACATCTACACCCAGGTGGGACTCATCACCCTGATCGGCGTGATCGCCAAGCACGGCATCCTCATCGTCGAGTTTGCCAACCAGCTGCAGATCCGCGAGGGACTCTCAAAACGCGAAGCCGTGGAACAGGCCGCCGCCATCCGTCTGCGCCCCATCATCATGACCTCCATCGCGCTGATCGTGGCCATGATCCCGCTGCTGCTAGCGACCGGGCCGGGTGCAGTCAGCCGCTTCCACATCGGCCTGACCATCGTCGCAGGGCTTGGAATCGGCACACTGTTCACCCTGTTCGTGCTGCCGGCCTTCTACCTGCTCATTGCCCGCGACCACGGCAAGCTGCGCGCACAGGCCAGCTGACCGCCGTCACAGGCATGAACACAAGGGCCCATCGCATCTTTCCAGATGCAATGGGCCCTTTGCCTTGTGGGCACCCGGTTCCTGTGCTTGAATCCATAGCGACGCCTGAGATCGTTTAACAAGGCCAGTGGAACCAGGAAGGCACAAGGGAGGCCGGGTCATGGAGATTGCTGCAAGAAGCCCCGGCACCATGCCGATGATCACTGGCGGAGGTCTCTCCACTCAGCCCGCCACCACCGTATCGGCATCATCCGGACAGCCTGACAGGTAAGCACATGGACAAGCTTCGCACCCCTGTCTTCATCGCCGCCCTTGTCGTCATGGCCCTCGTGGTGCTCATCGAGCTGGGCTCGACGGCCTACCTGGGCGAATTCGAACCCGCCCGACAGGAGCTGCCAACACCCGGCCTGGGCATTGCCTATCTCGCCCTGCTCGACGGCCTCATACTCTTTACCGTCGGGCTGATCGGGCTCTCATTGCTACTGCCGGAGCGAATACACGGGCGGCTCCAGGGCATCGCCACCTTCATCTTCTCGCTGGTGGTGCTGATCCTGGCCATCACCATGATCTTCGTCGCCATCGGCCTGCTCATGCTCATGGTGACACTGCTGATGGCCGCACCCTTCGGAACGCTGGCCTATCTCGCCACCTACGCGAACTTCGAAGTCGGCGCGGCACAGGTCACCCTGGGAAGCATCATGACGCTCAAGATCGCCTTCGCCGTACTCCTGGTGCTCGCACACCAGCGCTTCCTCGAAAACAAGGGGCTCGTGCTGATCGTGCTCAGCTCGTTGCTGGCCAACGTGGTGATTGCATTCACGCATGCATTCCCACGCCTCCTGGTCAGCATCACCGATGACATCGGCGCCATCATCGTCGCCATCCTGGCCGCCATCTGGGCGCTCGTATTCCTGATCGGATCGATCCCGGCCGTGATCAAGGCATTGCGCGTGGACCGGGCAGTGAGCTGAGAACCGGCCGTCAGCGCAGTTCCAGTCTGAGCTCGCGTCTCGGGCTTGCCGTACACCCCTTGCATGCGAGCTCGAGTGTACCGCCCTTTCGCATCACCACCAGGCTCACCGGCTTCCCTTCCTCCTGGCGAATCCAGCAGACTGCGGACGATGAATCCTCTTCCTCATCTGCGGGCCGGTAAGCGACCTCCAGTCGCGGCGCACCGGCAACCCTGTCATACGATTCACAGGCTGTATCGAGGGCATAGTCACCCTCTTCCTGTTCAACCGACCGCAACCAGACGGGGGTAGCCCCTCCCTCGACACCTATCTCCAGCTTGCGATAGTCGTGTTCGGTCGAGCCGCGGATGTCCAGCCGGCACGATGGCTTTGCCTGGGTCAGCAGCAGACCTTCACTCGCGCGCTGCGCGTTGCAGGAAAGGCGCTTCACCTCGACCCGGGGCCCCGCGTCAGCGAACAGAGGTTCCAGGCGC
>JAJLKJ010000087.1:0-9509 GCA_033839185.1 Gammaproteobacteria bacterium | reverse complement strand
CGGCATGGAGCGCGCCGTGGCCACCGACTCCGGCGTGACCGCCGTCGCCAGGCGTGGCGGCGTGGTCGACCAGGTCGATGCCGGCCGCATCGTGGTGCGCGCGAGCGAGGAAGAGGTGCCCGTCGGCGATCCCGGCGTGGACATCTACAACCTCACCAAGTACCAGCGCTCGAACCAGAACACCTGCATGAACCAGCGCCCGCTGGTGCGCGTGGGCGACCGCGTGTCCGCCGGCGACGTGCTGGCCGACGGTCCCTCCACGGACCTCGGCGAGCTGGCCCTGGGCCAGAACATGCTGGTGGCCTTCATGCCGTGGAACGGCTACAACTTCGAGGACTCGATCCTGATTTCGGAGCGCGTGGTGCAGGAAGACCGCTACACCACGATCCACATCGAGGAACTGACCTGCGTGGCCCGCGACACCAAGCTGGGCTCCGAGGAAATCACCCGCGACATCCCCAACCAGTCCGAGCACCAGCTGTCTCGCCTGGACGAGTCCGGCATCGTCTACATCGGAGCCGAAGTGCAGGCTGGCGACGTGCTGGTCGGCAAGGTCACGCCCAAGGGCGAGACCACCCTCACGCCCGAAGAGAAGCTGCTGCGCGCGATCTTCGGCGAGAAGGCCTCCGACGTGAAGGACACCTCGCTGCGTGTGGACCAGGGCACGGCCGGCACGGTGATCGACGTGCAGGTCTTCACCCGCGAAGGCATCCAGCGTGACAAGCGCGCCCAGCAGATCATCGACGATGAACTCAAGCGCTTCCGCCTGGACCTGAACGACCAGCTGCGCATCGTCGAGGCTGACGCCTTCGACCGGATCGAGAAGCTGCTGGCGGGCAAGGTTGCCAACGGCGGCCCGAAGAAGCTGGCCAAGGGCACCACCATCACCAAGGACTACCTGGCCGACGTCGAGAAGTACCACTGGTTCGACATCCGCCCGGCCGACGAGGATGTGGCCAATCAGCTCGAGTCGATCAAGAACTCGCTCGAGCAGACGCGCCACAGCTTCGACCTCGCCTTCGAGGAAAAGCGCAAGAAGCTCACGCAGGGTGACGAACTGCCTGCGGGCGTGCTGAAGATGGTGAAGGTCTATCTCGCCGTCAAGCGCCGTCTGCAGCCTGGTGACAAGATGGCTGGCCGCCACGGCAACAAGGGCGTGGTCTCCAAGATCGTTCCGGTCGAGGACATGCCCTACATGGCCGACGGCACACCCGCCGACATCGTGCTCAACCCCCTGGGCGTGCCTTCGCGCATGAACGTGGGCCAGGTACTGGAAACCCACCTGGGCTGGGCTGCCAAGGGTCTGGGCAAGAAGATTGCCCGCATGATCGATGCCAAGGCCAAGCTGGACGAGCTGCGCAAGTTCCTCGACACCATGTACAACACCGGCGGCGGTAACAAGGTCGATCTGTCCTCGCTGACCGATGAGGAGGTCATGACCCTGGCGGGCAATCTGCGCGCCGGTGTGCCGATGGCCACCCCGGTGTTCGACGGTGCCTCGGAAGACGAGATCAAGGCCATGCTGAAGCTGGCCGAGCTGCCGGAAAGCGGCCAGACCCGTCTGTACGACGGCCGTACCGGCGATGCCTTCGATCGTCCGGTGACCGTGGGCTACATGCACATGCTCAAGCTCAACCACCTGGTTGATGACAAGATGCATGCGCGTTCCACCGGCCCGTACAGCCTCGTCACCCAGCAGCCGCTGGGCGGCAAGGCCCAGTTCGGTGGCCAGCGCTTCGGTGAGATGGAAGTCTGGGCACTGGAGGCCTATGGCGCCGCCTACACCCTGCAGGAAATGCTCACCGTGAAGTCCGACGACGTGGCCGGCCGTAACAAGATGTACAAGAACATCGTGGACGGCGACCACCGGATGGAGGCGAACATGCCGGAGTCCTTCAACGTATTGATGAAGGAAATCCGCTCGCTGGGTATCAATATCGAACTGGAGCAGGACTGAGGCAAGTGCCTCGGTCCTCCATTAGCACACTCAGTGTCAGTCTGAGGCGGGAGAGACGATGAAAGATTTACTGAATCTCTTGAAGCAGCAGGGTCAGACGGAAGACTTCGATGCCATTCGCATCGGTCTGTCCTCGCCGGAGATGATCCGCTCCTGGTCCTACGGTGAGGTCAAGAAGCCCGAGACCATCAACTACCGGACCTTCAAGCCGGAGCGCGACGGTCTGTTCTGCGCCAAGATCTTCGGGCCGATCAAGGATTACGAGTGCCTGTGCGGCAAGTACAAGCGCCTGAAGCACCGTGGCGTGGTCTGCGAAAAGTGCGGCGTCGAGGTCACCCAGACCAAGGTGCGTCGCGAACGCATGGGTCACATCGAGCTGGCCTCGCCGGTCGCTCACATCTGGTTCCTCAAGTCGCTGCCCTCGCGCATCGGCCTGCTGCTGGATATGACCCTGCGCGATATCGAGCGCGTGCTCTATTTCGAGGCCTTCGTGGTCGTCGACCCGGGCATGACCACGCTCGAGCGCGGCCAGCTCCTGTCCGACGAGGCCTATCTGGAGGCCATCGAGGAGCATGGTGACGAATTCGATGCCCGCATGGGTGCCGAGGCCGTGCTCGGTCTGCTGCGCAGCATCGACATGCCGGCCGAGGCCCAGCGCCTGCGCGAGGAGATCGGCGAGACCAATTCCGAGACCAAGCTCAAGCGCCTGTCCAAGCGTCTCAAGCTGATCGAGTCCTTCGTCGAGTCCGGCAACAACCCGGAGTGGATGATCATGACGGTGCTGCCGGTGCTGCCGCCGGACCTGCGCCCGCTGGTCCCGCTCGACGGCGGCCGCTTCGCGACCTCGGATCTCAACGATCTGTACCGTCGCGTGATCAACCGCAACAACCGTCTCAAGCGTCTGCTGGAGCTCAACGCCCCGGACATCATCGTGCGCAACGAAAAGCGCATGCTGCAGGAGTCCGTGGATGCGCTGCTGGACAACGGCCGTCGCGGCCGTGCCATCACCGGTTCGAACAAGCGCCCGCTGAAGTCCCTGGCCGACATGATCAAGGGCAAGCAGGGTCGCTTCCGTCAGAACCTGCTGGGCAAGCGCGTCGACTACTCCGGCCGTTCGGTCATCGTGGTTGGTCCGACCCTGCGTCTGCACCAGTGCGGTCTGCCCAAGAAGATGGCGCTGGAACTGTTCAAGCCGTTCATCTTCGGCAAGCTGCACCGTCGCGGCCTAGCCACCACCATCAAGGCCGCCAAGAAGCTGGTCGAGCGTGAAGGGCCGGAAGTCTGGGACATCCTGGAAGAGGTGATCCGCGAGCATCCGGTGATGCTCAACCGCGCGCCGACCCTGCATCGTCTGGGTATCCAGGCCTTTGAACCGGTGCTGATCGAGGGCAAGGCCATCCAGCTGCACCCGCTGGTCTGCGCCGCGTTCAACGCCGACTTCGACGGCGACCAGATGGCTGTGCACGTACCGCTTTCCATCGAGGCGCAGCTCGAGGCCCGCGCCCTGATGATGTCGACCAACAACATCCTCTCCCCGGCCAACGGTGAACCGATCATCGTGCCGTCACAGGATATCGTGCTGGGTCTGTACTACATCACCCGCGACCGCATCAACGCGAAGGGCGAGGGGATGGTGTTCGCCGACGTGAACGAGGTGCGACGCGCCTATGAGAACGGCCACGTCGAGCTGCACGCCCGCATCAAGGTGCGCCTCACCGAGGTGAGCGTCGACGAGGAGGGCAACCGCGAGTCGAAGACCCATATCGTCGACACCACGGCCGGCCGCGCCATGCTGTGGGAGATCGTGCCCGAGGGCATGCCCTTCGAACTGGTCAACCAGGCGATGGGCAAGAAGGCGATCTCGCGCATGATCAACGCCTGCTATCGCAACCTGGGCCTGAAGGCGACGGTCATCTTTGCCGACCAGCTGATGTACGCGGGTTTCCGTTACGCCACCCGTTCCGGCACCTCCTTCGGCATGGAAGACATGGTCATCCCGGACGAGAAGGATGCCATCCTGGCCCGCGCCGAGTCCGAGGTGAAGGAGATCGAGGATCAGTACGCCTCCGGTCTGGTCACCAAGGGCGAGCGCTACAACAAGGTCATCGACATCTGGTCGCACACCAACGACCAGGTGGCCAAGGCCATGATGGAGAAGCTCGGCAAGGACGAGGTGGTCGATGCCGAAGGCAACGTCACCAAGCAGCCGTCGTTCAACTCCATCTTCATGATGGCCGACTCCGGCGCGCGAGGCAGTGCCGCCCAGATCCGTCAGCTCGCCGGTATGCGCGGCCTGATGGCCAAGCCGGACGGCTCCATCATCGAGACCCCGATCACCGCGAACTTCCGCGAGGGTCTGAACGTCCTGCAGTACTTCATCTCCACCCACGGCGCCCGTAAGGGTCTGGCCGATACCGCGCTCAAGACCGCGAACTCGGGCTACCTGACCCGCCGTCTGGTGGACGTGGCCCAGGACATGGTCATCACCGACGTGGACTGCGGCACGACCAACGGCATCCTGATGACGCCGATCATCGAGGGTGGCGACGTGGTCGAGGCCCTGCGCGAGCGCGTGCTGGGTCGTGTGACCGCGACCGACGTGTGCCGTCCGGGCAGCGACGAGGTGGTGGTGCCGGCCGGCACCATGCTGGACGAGAAGCAGGTCGAGATCCTCGAGACCGCCGGCATCGACGAGGTGCGCGTGCGTTCGGTCATCACCTGCGAAAATCACCATGGCGGCTGTGCCATGTGCTACGGTCGCGACCTGGCCCGTGGCCACCTGGTCGGCCATGGCGAGGCGGTGGGTGTCATTGCCGACCAGTCCATCGGCGAGCCGGGCACCCAGCTCACCATGCGTACCTTCCATATCGGTGGTGCGGCGAGCCGTTCGGCGGCCGCCAGCAGCATCCAGGTGAAGTCCGCCGGTACCGCCCGTCTGCACAACATCAAGACCGTGACCAACCGTCATGGCAACCTGGTGGCCGTGTCCCGCTCCGGCGAGCTCGGTGTGATCGACGAGCATGGCCGCGAGAAGGAGCGCTACAAGGTGCCCTATGGCGCGGTCATCACCGTCAACGAAGGCGACATGATGGAAGCCGGCCAGGAAGTGGCCACCTGGGATCCGCATACCCACCCGATCATCACCGAGGTGGCTGGTCGTGCCCAGCTGTTCGACTTCGTGGACGGCGTCACCGTCAACAAGCAGACCGATGACATCACCGGCCTGTCCTCCACGGTCATCACCGATCCGAAGTCCCGCGGCTCCGCGGGCAAGGATCTGCGTCCGATGGTCAAGCTGGTCGATGCCAAGGGCAAGGACCTGTGCCTGGCCGGCACCGAGATCCCGGCGGTCTATCCGCTGCCCCCGGGCGCCATCGTGGCCCTGGAGGATGGGGCAGACGTGGAAGTGGGCGACGTGGTTGCCCGCATCCCGCAGGAGTCCTCCAAGACCCGCGACATCACCGGTGGTCTGCCGCGTGTCGCCGACCTTTTCGAGGCCCGCAAGCCGAAGGAACCGGCCATCCTGGCCGAGATCTCCGGTACCATCTCCTTCGGCAAGGAGACCAAGGGCAAGCAGCGCCTGGTCATCACCGGGGACGATGGCGAGACCCACGAGGAGCTGATTCCGAAGTGGCGCCACGTCAACGTGTTCGAGGGTGAGCACGTGGACAAGGGCGAGTACCTCGTCGACGGGGAACCGGCGCCGCATGACATCCTGCGCCTGCTGGGCCCGACCGTGCTGGCCGAGTACCTGGTCAAGGAGATCCAGGACGTCTACCGCCTGCAGGGGGTGAAGATCAACGACAAGCACATCGAGGTGATCATTCGCCAGATGATGCGCAAGGTCGACATCACCGATCCGGGCGACAGCAAGTTCCTCCGTGGCGAGCAGGTCGACCGGGCCCGCGTGCTGGAGGAGAACGAGACCCTGATGGCCGCCGACAAGGAGCCCGCCCGTTTCGAGGCGGTCCTGCTCGGCATCACCAAGGCCTCGCTGGTCACCGAGTCGTTCATCTCCGCGGCCTCCTTCCAGGAGACCACCCGCGTGCTCACCGAGGCCGCCACCCGTGGCGCCCGCGACGACCTGCGCGGTCTGAAGGAGAACGTCATCGTGGGCCGCCTGATCCCGGCAGGTACGGGGCTGGCCTACCACGAACACCGCCGCCGCCAGCGCGCCGGGCTCGAGCTCGAGCTCGACCTGCCGGGCAGCAGTGCGGTGACCGAAGCAGAAGTCGAGACCGAAGCCGCGAGCGGCGACGACTCGGCCGAATAAACGGGGGGTGCCCCGTCACCCTGCTTGACAGGGGGGCGGGGACTCTCTAAACTTTCGCGTCCGTCGTCAGGCCCCTGCCGGGGCCTGACGTCCGTTTTTAGGGTTGGAGAAACGTTTGTATGGCGACTATCAACCAGTTGGTTCGCAAGCCGCGCAAGAGCAAGAAGGAAAAGAGTACCGTTCCGGCTCTTGAGGCCTGTCCGCAGAAGCGTGGGGTTTGCACGCGCGTCTATACCACGACGCCGAAGAAGCCGAACTCCGCTATGCGTAAGGTTGCGCGTGTGCGTCTGACCAATGGCTATGAAGTATCCAGTTACATTGGTGGTGAAGGCCACAACCTGCAGGAGCACTCTGTGGTCCTGATTCGTGGCGGTCGTGTGAAGGATTTGCCGGGTGTGCGTTATCACACCGTACGCGGCAGCCTTGATACGCAGGGTGTCCAGAACCGCAAGCAGGGCCGTTCCAAGTACGGCACCAAGCGCCCGAAGGGTTAATTTCAGGATCTAGCTGAGTAAGAGCTATGCCGAGAAGAAGAGAAGTTCCGAAGCGCGTCATTCTGCCGGACCCCAAGTTCGGAAGTGAAGTGCTGGCCAAGTTCATCAATACCGTCATGCGTGACGGCAAGAAGTCCACCGCCGAGCGCATGGTCTATGGCGCGCTGGACCAGATTTCCGCCAAGAAGGGTGGTGATGGTCTGGAGGTGCTGGATCAGGCCCTGGACAACGTCCGCCCCATGGTGGAGGTCAAGTCCCGCCGTGTCGGTGGTGCGACCTACCAGGTTCCGGTCGAGGTTCGTGCGGGTCGTCAGAACGCGCTTGCCATGCGCTGGCTGGTCGAATCTGCCCGCAAGCGCGGCGAGAAGGGCATGGCCCTGAAGCTGGCTGGCGAGCTGATGGATGCTGCAGAGAGCAAGGGTGCAGCCGTCAAGAAGCGCGAAGACGTGCATCGCATGGCTGAGGCCAACAAGGCCTTCTCGCACTTCCGTTGGTAAGGTATTTTTTCTAGGAGTCCCCACGTGGCACGCAAGACACCGCTTGAGCGCTATCGCAATATCGGCATCATGGCCCACATCGATGCCGGTAAGACCACCACGACCGAGCGCATCCTTTTCTACACCGGCCTGTCGCACAAGATCGGCGAGGTGCATGACGGTGCGGCCACGATGGACTGGATGGAGCAGGAGCAGGAGCGTGGTATCACCATCACCTCCGCTGCCACCACCAGTTTCTGGCAGGGGATGGACAAGCAGTTCCCGCAGTACCGCGTCAACATCATCGACACCCCCGGGCACGTGGACTTCACCATCGAGGTGGAGCGTTCGCTGCGCGTGCTCGACGGTGCCTGTGCCGTGTTCTGTGCGGTCGGTGGCGTAGAGCCGCAGTCCGAGACGGTCTGGCGCCAGGCCAACAAGTACAACGTGCCGCGCATGGCCTTCGTCAACAAGATGGACCGCTCCGGCGCCAACTTCCTGCGCGTGGTCAACCAGATCAAGACCCGCCTGGGTGCCAACCCGGTGCCTGTGCAGCTGCCGATCGGCGCCGAAGAGAACTTCGCCGGCGTGGTCGACCTGGTGCGCATGAAGGCCATCTACTGGAACGAGGAAGACATGGGCATGACCTACGAGGCCCGTGATATCCCCGCCGAGATGGTGGACGAGTGCCAGGAGTGGCGCGAGCATATGGTCGAGGCCGCTGCCGAGGCCAACGAAGAGCTGATGGAAAAGTACCTCGAGGGCGGGGATCTGTCCGAAGAGGAGATCCGCAAGGGTCTGCGCGCCCGCACCCTGGCCGGCGAGATCGTGCCTGCCATGTGTGGTTCCGCGTTCAAGAACAAGGGTGTGCAGGCCATGCTCGACAACGTCGTGCACTACATGCCGGCCCCGACCGACGTCGAGGCGATCAAGGGTGTGCTCGACGACGCCGATGAGACCGAGGCGCTGCGCAAGGCCAGCGATAATGAGCCCTTTGCCGCCCTGGCGTTCAAGATCATGACCGACCCGTTCGTCGGTACCCTGACCTTCATCCGCGTGTATTCCGGCGTGCTGCAGGCGGGCGATACCGTCTACAACCCGGTCAAGGGCAAGAAAGAGCGCATCGGCCGTATCCTGCAGATGCACTCCAACTCCCGCGAGGAGATCAAGGAAGTGCGCGCCGGTGATATCGCCGCCTGCGTCGGCCTGAAGGACGTCACCACGGGTGATACCCTTTGCGATCTCAGCAACATCATCACCCTGGAGCGCATGGAATTCCCGGAGCCGGTGATTTCCGTTGCCGTGGAGCCGAAGACCAAGAGCGACCAGGAAAAGATGGGTATCGCCCTGCAGAAGCTGGCGCAGGAGGATCCGTCCTTCCGTGTGCGCACCGACGAGGAGTCCGGTCAGACCATCATCTCCGGGATGGGTGAGCTGCACCTGGACATCATCGTCGACCGCATGCGTCGCGAGTTCAAGGTCGAGGCCAATGTTGGCGCTCCGCAGGTCGCCTACCGTGAGGCGATCCGCAGCAAGGTCGAAGCCGAAGGCAAGTTCGTTCGTCAGTCCGGTGGTCGCGGTCAGTATGGTCACGTGTGGCTGCGCCTCGAGCCCCTGGAGGGCGAGGAGTACGAATTCGAGAACGCCATCGTCGGTGGTGTGGTGCCGCGTGAGTACATCCCCGCGGTCGACAAGGGTATCCAGGAGCAGATGGCCAACGGTATCCTGGCCGGCTTCCCGATCATCGGTCTGAAGGCCACCCTGTACGACGGTTCGTACCACGACGTCGACTCGAACGAGCAGGCATTCAAGATTGCCGGTTCCATGGCGCTGAAGGCTGGTTTTGCCAAGGCCAACCCGGTGCTGCTGGAGCCCATCATGAAGGTCGAGGTGGTTACCCCGGAAGAGTACATGGGTGACGTCATGGGCGACCTGAACCGCCGCCGTGGCCTGGTGCAGGGCATGGAGGATGGTGTGTCGGGCAAGGTGATTCGCGCCGAGGTGCCGCTGGCCGAGATGTTCGGCTACGCCACCGACCTGCGTTCCGCCACCCAGGGTCGTGCGACCTACTCGATGGAGTTCGCGAAATACGCCGACGCTCCGGCCAATATCGCCGAGGCCGTGATCAAAAAGGCTTCTTAATTCAAGATTTTAAGGGGTAACAACCGTGTCCAAGGAAAAATTTGAGCGTACGAAACCGCACGTCAACGTCGGCACGATTGGTCACGTTGACCATGGCAAGACCACGCTGACGGCGGCTTTGACGGTAACGCAGGCGAAGAAGTTTGGTGGTGAGCAGAAGGCTTACG
>JAJLKJ010000086.1:0-5516 GCA_033839185.1 Gammaproteobacteria bacterium | reverse complement strand
GATGACCAGCTCCACCAAGGAGGTGGTGCCGGTCACCCGCCTCGACGGCCAGCCCGTGGGCGATGGCCGGCCCGGTCCGGTGTGGCAGCGGATGTATGCGCTCTACCAGGACTACAAGGCTGCTTTGCGCACGGGAGATATCGGCGACTGATGCCAGTTGCCTGAGGTATGGGGTGTTTCGCCCTTTTGATGGCGCAGGATTCTTTTCTGGTCTGCTGCCAAAGGGCGAGTTACTTTTCTTTGCTTGCCCAAAGAAAAGTAACCAAAAGAAAGGGCACCCCACTATCCCGCCCTTCGGGACCCCTGCGCTTCTCGCTCCAGACGGGGTTCCGCAGACGGGCCGTCCATGGCCCGACTGCGGAATTGCGCGCGTCCTGCGCGCAACCCTTCGGGCCTGTCCGTCTTCCGCTGCGATGCTCGGCGAGATAACGGGGCCAGAAAGTCAAAACCGCTTCGACAGGCATGTCGTTGTACTTCTGGTGGTGGATCACGGGCAACTTCCTCGGACCACTCATCTCCGATCACGCATTGACTAGACTCTCGACAACATGACCGACGAAACCCCAACCCTCCTCGAGTTTCCCTGCGACTTCCCCATCAAGGCCATGGGACCGCAGATCCCGGAGTTTCGCGCGCGGGTGATCGAGATCCTGGCGGCGCATCTCGAGCTGGACGAGGCGCGCCTGAGCGAGCGGCCCAGCAGCAACGGGCGCTATCTCGCCATCACCTACGTCGCCCGCGCCGAGAGCCAGGAACAACTCGACGCCATCTATCGCGAGCTCACCGCCTGCGAGCTGGTGGCCATGGCCCTGTGACCGACGCCGTCGCCACCGACATCGTCGTCAGGCGCCTCGGGCGGCGGGACTATCCGCCCACGCTCGAGGCCATGCAGCGCTTCACCGCCGGGCGCGACGAGCACACCCCGGACGAGCTGTGGATCGTCGAGCATCCGCCGGTCTTCACCCTGGGGCAGGCCGGCAAGCCTGAGCACGTGTTGAACCCGGGTGAGATCCCGGTGATCCAGGTGGACCGGGGCGGGCAGGTGACCTACCACGGGCCGGGGCAGGTGGTGATCTACCTCCTGCTGGACCTCCGGCGGCGCGGGCTCGGCGTGCGCGAGCTGGTCACCCGCATGGAGCAGGCGGTGATCGACCTGCTGGCCGAGGAGGGTATCGAGGGCCGGGCGCGGGCCGACGCCCCTGGGGTCTACGTCAACGACGCCAAGATCGCCGCCCTGGGCCTGCGCGTGAAGCGTGGGCGCAGCTATCACGGTCTGGCCTTCAATGTGGCCATGGACCTCGAGCCCTTCAGCCGCATCAACCCCTGCGGTTACGCGGGCCTGCAGACGACGCAGCTCGCCGATCTGGGGGTGGCGGCCGACTGGGCGGGCATCGCCGACAGATTGTGTGGGAGTCTGCTGCGCCGTCTGGGTTAGAATGGGTGCGCAATACACGTTATTTCAGGACGTTTTCGATGAGTGACAAGCCGCAGGGCGTGATCCGGGGCGAGAAGCTGCGCGGGGCCGAGAAGATGGCCCGCATCCCGGTCAAGATCGAACCCACCGAGAAGGTGCAGCGCAAGCCGGCGTGGATTCGGGCCAGGTCGCATGCGAGTCCGCGCGTGCAGCAGCTGAAGAAGGTGCTGCGCGAGATGCACCTGCACACCGTCTGCGAGGAGGCCGCCTGCCCGAACCTGGGCGAGTGCTTCGATCACGGCACGGCCACCTTCCTCATCATGGGCGACATCTGCACCCGCCGCTGCCCGTTCTGCGACGTGGCCCACGGCCGGCCGAACCCGCTCGATCCCGAGGAGCCGCGCCACCTGGCCGAGACCATCCAGGCCATGGGGCTCAACTACGTCGTCATCACCTCCGTGGACCGTGACGACCTGCGCGACGGCGGCGCCGGGCACTTCGTCGAGTGCATACACCACACCCGCGAGCTGAATCCCGACATCCGCATCGAGATCCTGGTGCCGGACTTCCGCGGCCGCATGGACGTGGCGCTGGCGATACTGGACAACGCCCCGCCGGACGTCTTCAACCACAACCTCGAGACCGTGCCGCGCCTCTACCGGCAGGCGCGGCCGGGGTCGGACTACGCCTGGTCGCTGGACCTCATCCGGCAGTTCAAGGCGCGGCACCCGATGGTGCCCACCAAGTCCGGCATCATGCTCGGCCTGGGCGAGACGCTGGAGGAGGTGGAACAGGTGATGCAGGATCTGCGCGACCACGATTGCGACATGCTGACGCTGGGCCAGTACCTGCAGCCGAGCCGGCATCACCTGCCGGTGGCGCGTTTCGTCTCCCCCGAGGAATTCGACCGCCTGCGCGAGATCGGCGAGGCCATGGGCTTCAGTCATGTCGCCTCCGGCCCCATGGTGCGTTCGTCCTATCATGCGGACCAGCAGGCGGCGGGGCTGGCCGGGGCCTGAGCCCGGATCGCAGGGATGGTCGCCCGGCTCGTCGAGACCCTGATCCTGCCGCCGGGCGGCCCGCTGCTGCTGGCCCTGACCGGCCTGCTGCTGGTCCGCCTCTATCCCCGCTTCGGCCGCACGGCGCTGGTGCTCGGCCTGGCCCTGTCCTGGGCCCTGAGCACGCCACTGGTTGCCTACGGCCTCCTCGACACCCTGCAGTACCGCTATCCGACCATCCAGCCCGCCGAGGTCACCGGTGATCGCATCGTCGTGCTCGGTGCCGGGCGCCAGCGCGACGCCACGGAATACGGCGGCCACGACGTGCCCTCCGCCTACGCGCTGGAACGCCTGCGCTACGGGGTGTATCTGCTGCGCGAGACGGACGCTCAGCTCATCCTCACCGGTGGGCGCGTGCACCCGGACGAACGGGAGAGCGAGGCCCTGCTGAGTGCGCGCGTGCTGGCCCGGGACTACGACATCGGCGTGGTCCAGCTGGAGGAACAGAGCCGCAACACCTGCGAGAACGCCTTCAATGCCGGCCGCCTGCTCGAGCTCGACCGCGTCGAGCGCGCCACGGTCGTCACCCATGCCTGGCACATGCCGCGTGCCATGTGGTGCTTCGAGCGTGCCGGCATCCCCGCCCAGGCGGCCCCCACCGGCCTGGTCCGCCCGGGGGGTGGCGAGCGCGGCGTCTTTGCCCTGCTGCCCTCGGCGCGGGCGCTGCTCCATACGCGCATCGCGCTGCACGAGCTGGTCGGGATGCTCTGGTATCGGCTGGTGTACTGAGAAGGGGATGTGCGGTCATCCAGAAACGGCCCGGCCCGCGAGATCGCGGGCCGGGCCGTCTTGCCAGTCGCGTTGCCGTTCAGTCGTGGTGTCGCGGCACCATGTCCCGATAGGCATGCCAGGTGGCGTAGCCGAGCAGGGGCAGCGTGACGATCAGGCCGACCATGTAGGTGGCAAAGCCGATGGCGGTGAGCGCCACGATCAGCACGGCCCAGACGGCCATGGCTCCGGGGTTCTGGCGTACCGCCTGCAGGCTGGTGAGCATGGCGGTGACGATGTCGACGCGGCGGTCCTGGAGCATGGGCAGGGCGACCACGCTGATGGAGAACACCAGGGCCGCGAACAGGGCGCCGAGGATCACGTACATGCTCATGTACTCGAAGCCCGGCCCGATGTTGCTGACCGCGCCGAGCATGGCGCTCATGTCGAGGGTGACGCCCTGTTCAAAGGCGAGCCCGACCATGAGCCAGGTGAAGCGGATCCAGAACATCATCAGGATGGCGATGAGCGCCACGTAGATGGCCATCTGCAGCCCGCTGCGATGCCAGGCCGTGAGGGCATGGTAGAGCGTGGCGGGGTGATGGTGCTCCATGCGGTGCGCCAGGGTGTAGAGCCCGCTGGCGAGGAACGGTCCGACCAGGAAGAAGCCGGCGACATAGGTGAGCACGAAGTGGGGTGCGCCCTGGCTCACGCTGTACAGGCCCCAGCCGAGCAGGGCGAAGAAGGCCCCGTAGATCAGTGACGTGACAGGGGCGTGGGTGAAGTCGTGCCAGCCGCGCGCCAGCCACTGGAAGGGGCGGGCGGCATCGACGTGGTGGATCTCCGGGAGTTCCGGGCCGTAGTGGACGTCGCTGTGCAGGGTCTTGGCCATGTGTGTCTCCTTGGGGTGGGAGTCGGATGAACCCGTACCTTTACGTCGAGTTTAGACGCTGCATCCTATTTTTGGGTTCCCCGGCTTTTGCCCCTGGGGTCGATCCGCTAGACTGCCGGCTGGCTCAACACCCCGCTCAACCGCCGATTCCGGAGTTCGTCATGCGTCCATTCCTGTGTTTCCTGTCCGTCCTGCTGCTCCTGCCCCTGGCCGCGAGTGCCGGCGAGATCGTGCGCGACTATCCGGCCGACCGCGTGACCGATGACGTCTACGTGATTCATGGCCCGGCCGGCTATCCCTCCGTCGAGAACCAGGGCTTCATGAACAACCCGGCCTTCGTGCTCACCGAGACGGGCGTGGTGGTGATCGA
Source organism: Gammaproteobacteria bacterium (assembly GCA_033839185.1). Taxonomy (GTDB): domain Bacteria; phylum Pseudomonadota; class Gammaproteobacteria; order SpSt-1174; family SpSt-1174; genus SpSt-1174. The sequence goes on along the minus strand of JAJLKJ010000086.1, from coordinate 1,074 downwards.
TCCGGGTTCCAGCCTGCAGGCCGGACGCATGGTGCTCAAGCAGCTCAGGGGTATCACCGACAAGCCGGTGACCCACGTGCTCATCACCCATGTGCACGGCGACCACTGGCTGGGCAACCATGCGGTGGAAGAGGCCTTCCCCGAGGCCCAGATCCTGGCCCTGCCGCAGACCATCCAGCTGGCGCAGGCCGGCCAGGACACGTTCTGGCTGAACCTCATGCACAACGCCACGGACGGCTTCACCGCCGGCACGAAGGCCGTGCTGCCGGAACAGCCCATCGACGTGGCCGACGAACTGCACGTGGGCGGCAAGACCTTCCGCTTCTATGCCCCGGCGAAGGCGCACAGCAACACCGACGTGATGATCGAGCTGGTCGAGGATTCGGTGCTGTTCGCCGGCGACAACCTGCTCAACCAGCGCCTGGCGCGCATGGATGATGGCACCTTCCGCGGCAGCATCGAGGCCTGCAACGTGGCCGAGGCCATCGATGCCACCCACGTGGTGCCCGGCCACGGCCCCACCGGCGGCAACGAGATCCCCGGGCTGTTCCGCCGCTATCTGGAGACGGTGTACGGCGAGGCCGGCCGCCTCTACGAGCAGGGACTGCCGGACTACGAGATGAAGGCGGTCATCGTCGACCAGCTCGCAGACTACCAGGACTGGGCCAACTTCGAGGACGAGATCGGCAAGCACATCTCCCTGGCCGTGCTCGAATACGAGCGCGCCATGTTCGAATAAGCGGATCATCACGGTTATTGCATGGACCCGCAGTTCTGGCACGAGCGCTGGGAACGCGGCGAGATCGGCTTCCACCAGGCGGCGATCAACCCGCACCTCGAGCAGCACTGGCCACGGCTCAACCTGCCGGAGGGCACGCGGGTGTTCGTGCCGCTGTGCGGCAAGAGCCGTGACCTGCTGTGGCTGGCCGGCGAGGGCCATCGCGTGGTGGGGGTGGAGATCAGCGAACGGGCGGCGCAGGCCTTCTTCGAGGAGAACGGCCTCACGCCTGTGATCACCGAGGCCGGCGCCTTCCGGCGCTATGCGGCCCAGGAGATCGAGATCCTCTGCGGCGA
>JAJLKJ010000085.1:0-34703 GCA_033839185.1 Gammaproteobacteria bacterium | reverse complement strand
GCCGACCGTCCCCTGCACCTGCTCGGGCTGGTCTCCAAAGGCGGGGTTCACAGCCACATCAAGCACCTGCTGGCGCTGATCAAGATGTGCCGCAAGGGCGGCGTGAAACCCGTGGTGCACATGATCACCGATGGCCGCGATACGGCGCCGAAGTCGGCCACCAGCTTCCTCCCCGAGCTCATGAAGCGGCTGGACAAGGCCGGCGGCTCGATCGCGACCATCTGCGGCCGCTACTGGGCCATGGACCGCGACAACCGCTGGGATCGCACCAAGCTGGCCTGGGACGCCATCGTCAACGGCGAGGGCAAGTCCGTGCCTTCCGCCGAGGCCGGCATCCTGTCCGCCTATGAGGAGGGGCAGACCGACGAGTTCATCAAGCCGCTGATCCTGCCGCATGCCGAAACGGTGCAGCCGGGCGACTCGCTGGTGTTCTTCAACTTCCGCAACGACCGCCCGCGCCAGCTGGCGGAGGCGCTGGCGCTGGAGGCCTTCGATGGCTTCAATCGCGGCGATTACCAGCCGATTACCGTCACCTGTCTCACCGAATACGACCCCAAACTGCTGTCGCCCATCGGTTTCCCGCCCGAGCGTCCTGCCACCACCCTGGCCGAGGTCGTGAGCCTGGCCGGCTACAAGCAGTTCCACTGCGCCGAGACCGAGAAGTACGCCCACGTCACCTTCTTCCTCAATGGCGGGCGCGAGGAGCCGTTTGCCGGCGAGGACCGGGTGATGGTTCCGTCGCCGGCCGTGGATACCTATGACCAGCAGCCGGAGATGAGCGCCGCACAGGTGGCCGACGAGGTCATCAAGGCCATGGAGGAGCGCAAGTACGCCTTCATCATCGTCAACTTCGCCAACGGCGACATGGTGGGCCATACCGCCGTGCCCGAGGCCGTGGTCCGGGCCGTGGAGGCCCTGGACCGCGAGGTCGGCCGCGTGCTCGACAAGGCGGTGGAATGCGAGTACTCGGTCGTCCTCACCGCCGATCACGGCAACTGCGACGAGTATATCGACCCGATCACCGGCGAGCCGCACACCCAGCACACCGTCTACCCGGTGCCGCTGATGGTCATCGACCAGTCGACCTGGCGGCTGGCCACCGGCGGCGGGCTGTCCTGCATCGCCCCGACCGTGCTGCAGCTCATGGGCCTCCCCAAGCCCAAGCCGATGAAGGGCAAGACCATGCTGCTGGAAGAGATCAAGACGGCCTGACCGCCGCCTGCGTACAGGGCACAAAAAAGGCGCCTTTGGCGCCTTTTTTGTGCCCGTCGGATGGCGGGCCGGGAAGGGAGTGGTGGGCCCGCTCGGACTCGAACCGAGGACCAAGGGATTATGAGTCCCCTGCTCTAACCGACTGAGCTACAGGCCCGAAAGTGGCCAAGCATATAGGCGCAGGGGATCGAAGGCCAGCCTTCGATCCCCTGGCGGGCGGGGCTTACTCGAGGTCGAGGAAGCTGCGCAGCAGCTCGGAGCGCGTCGGGTGGCGCAGCTTGCGCAGGGCCTTGGCTTCGATCTGGCGGATGCGTTCGCGGGTGACGTCGAACTGCTTGCCGACCTCTTCCAGCGTGTGGTCGGTATTCATGTCGATACCGAAGCGCATGCGCAGCACCTTGGCCTCGCGCGGCGTGAGGGAGGCGAGTACCTCGCGGGTGGCCTCGGAGAGGCTCTCGGAGGTGGCCGAGTCCACCGGGGACATCACGTTCGCGTCCTCGATGAAATCCCCCAGGTGCGAGTCCTCATCGTCGCCGATGGGCGTCTCCATGGAGATCGGCTCCTTGGCGATCTTGAGCACCTTGCGCACCTTGTCCTCCGGCATCTCCATGCGTTCGGCCAGCTCTTCCGGGGTGGCCTCGCGGCCCATCTCCTGCAGCATCTGGCGGGAGATGCGGTTGAGCTTGTTGATGGTCTCGATCATGTGCACCGGGATGCGGATGGTGCGGGCCTGGTCCGCGATGGAGCGGGTGATGGCCTGGCGGATCCACCAGGTGGCGTAGGTCGAGAACTTGTAGCCGCGACGGTATTCGAACTTGTCCACCGCCTTCATCAGGCCGATGTTGCCCTCCTGGATGAGATCCAGGAACTGTAGGCCGCGGTTGGTGTATTTCTTGGCGATGGAGATCACCAGGCGCAGGTTGGCCTCCACCATCTCCTTCTTGGCACGGCGGGCCTTGGCCTCGCCGATGGACATGCGGCGGTTGATGTCCTTGATCTCGGAGATGCTGAGCTGCGACTCCTGCTCGATCGTGACCAGCTTCTTCTGCGTGCGCAGGATCTCGTCCTTCAGTTCCTTGAGGGCATCGATGTACTTGTGCTTGCCCTTGAGGTGCGAGTCCAGCCACTTCAGGTTGGTCTCGTTCTCGGGGAAGGTGTCGATGAAGGTCTTGCGCGGCATGTGCGCCTGGTTCACGCACAGCTCCATCACGTGGCGCTCGTGGGTGCGGATGCGCTCGATCATGTCGCGCAGCTCGTTGGTGAGCTCGTCGACCAGGCGCGGCACCAGCTTGATCTGCATGAACAGCGAGGCGAGTTCCTCGCGCTGCTTGCGGTACTTGACGTGATGGCCCTTCTGGCCGGCGATCACCGCCTCGTCGTAGAGGGTGCGCAGCTGGGTGAAGCGGGCGCGCGCCTCTTCCGGGTCGGGACCAGTGTCTTCCGGCTCCTCGGAGGAGTCGTCGTCATCGTCGTCGGAGTCGCTGTCCGAGTCGTCATCGCTGCTGTCGGAGCTGGCGGCGGCGCCGTTGTCGTCGTTGGCGGCGGCCGGCTGCGGGATCTCGTCGTCGGCGTTGGGGTCGATGAAGCCGGTGAGCAGGTCGGTGAGCTTCTGTTCGCCCGCGTCGACCTTCTCCCACTCGGCCAGCAGGCGGGCAATGGAGCTCGGGTAGTGGGCGAGCGCGAACAGTACCTGGCTCAGGCCGTCCTCGATGCGCTTGGCGATCTTGATCTCGCCCTCGCGGGTGAGGAGTTCCACCGTGCCCATCTCGCGCATGTACATGCGCACCGGGTCGGTGGTGCGACCGAAGTCGCTGTCCACCGACGCCAGTGCGGCGGCGGCCTCCTCGGCGGCGTCCTCGTCGGCATTCACCGAGCTGTCGGACAGCAGCAGGCTGTCCGAATCCGGCGCCTGCTCGTGCACGGTGATGCCCATGTCGTTGATCATGCCAACGATGTCCTCGATCTGCTCCGGATCGACGATGGTGTCCGGGAGGTGATCGTTGACCTCGGCATAGGTCAGGTAGCCCTGTTCCTTGCCCTTGGCGATCAATTCTTTGAGGCGTGACTGCTGCTCTTGTGCCTGGTCCATTCGCGTAGGTGCCTGTGAAATCTGGTGTTGAATGGCAAAAGTGAACCCGACTTTATATCACAAATCAGCGGGTTTTACGAGGGGGCGTGCCCCGGGACGTCCTGTCCGGGAGGCCGGTTCCGCCGGTTCAGCGGGTCGCCCGGCGGCTCAGCAGGGCGTTGAGTTCGGCCTTTTCCCCGGGATCCAGCCCCTGGACGCGGGACTTGTGCAGCAGGTGCTCGGTGCGCAGTTCGGCACGTTTCGAGACCAGGCGCGTGATGGCGTCCAGGAACATCCGGCGGAGGGTGTCGTCGTCGCTCGCGGCCGGTTCCCACTCCAGCAATTTTAGTAGATGTGGGTATTCCTGCCGCTCGCGGAAGCGTTCGATCATCGCCGCCGTACTGAGATGGGGGCTGGTGCGGGCGGTTTCAAGCAGTTCCGCCAGCAGCTCGCTGCCCGGGATGTCCGGGGTGACCAGCTCCGGCACCGGTTCGAGCGCGGTGGCCAGCGCCGGCTGGATGAGCAGCAGGGCGATGGCCAGGCGTACCGGAGTCATGTGCAGCTGGTGACGCGCGGGGGCGCGCTGGGGGCGGGGCGTGGCCTCGGGCAGGGGCGCCGCGTTCGCGTCGCCGAGGTGGCGCTCCAGGCGTTCCGGGCTGAGATTCAGCAGCCGCGCGAGCTCGGTGAGCAGTTGTTCGCGCAAAAAGCCGGGGGTGAGCTCCCGGATGAGCTTGCGCGCATCGTCGGCCAGGTGGGCGCGTCCCTCGTGGCTCAGCACGTTGTGGCGGTCCCGCAGGCCCTGGATGAGGAAGTCGGACAGGCCCATGGCGCCGTCCACCGCCTTCTCGAAGCCCTCGCGGCCGAGCTGGCGCACCAGGGTGTCCGGGTCCTCGCCCTCGGGCAGGAACAGGAAATAGGCCTCCAGCCCGTCGCGCAGCACCGGCAGGGCATGCTCCAGGGCCCGCCAGGCGGCCTGCCGGCCGGCACGGTCGCCGTCGAAGCAGAACACGACGCTCGGCACCACGCGGTACAGGGTCTCCAGGTGCTCACTGGTGGTGGCGGTGCCCAGGGTGGCGACGGCGTTGGTGATGCCGTGCTGGGCCAGCGCGATGACGTCCATGTAGCCCTCGACCACGAGGATGCGCTCGAGCCGCGTGGAGGCCTTGCGTGCCTCGTAGAGCCCGTAGAGTTCGCGCCCCTTGTGGAAGATGGGGGTCTCGGGCGAGTTGAGGTACTTGGGTTCGCCCTGGTCGAGGATGCGGCCGCCGAAGGCGATCACCCGCCCGCGCCGGTCGCGGATGGGGAACATCACGCGGTCGCGGAAGCGGTCGTAGTAACCGCCGCTGTCCTTCTGGATCAGCAGTCCGGCCTGGTGCATGGCCGCGACGGCGCCGCTGCCCAGGTGCTGCAGCAGGCCGTCCCAGCCCGCCGGGGCATAGCCGAGGCCGTAGTCGGCGGCCACCTGGCCGGACAGGCCGCGTCCCTTGAGGTAGTCCACTGCCCGCGGGCTGTGTCTGAGCTGCTGGCGATAGTACTCGGCGGCCTGTTCCATGACGCCGTAGAGGGCCTCGAATTCCCGCTTCGGGCGGGCCGGGGCCTCGCCGCCCTCGCGCGGCACCTCCAGCCCCAGGGAGCCGGCCAGCTGCTCGATGGCCTCGACGAAGTCCATGTGCTCGTATTCCATCAGGAAGCCGAGCGCGGTGCCGTGCGCCCCGCAGCCGAAGCAGTGGTAGAACTGCTTCTGCGGGCTGACGTAGAAGGAGGGGGTCTTCTCGCTGTGGAAGGGGCAGCAGGCGACGTGTTCGCGACCACGCTTTTTCAGCGGTACACGGGCGTCGATCACGTCGACGATATCGACGCGGGCGAGGAGCTCGTCGATGAAGTGCTGCGGGATGCGGCCGGCCATGGAGGGACAGTGTCAGCCGATCGCCCGCGGGCCGCAAGCGCCTGGCGCCTGCGGCCCGCGATGCACGATCAGGCGGCCTTTTCCAGCGACTGCATCAGGGTCTCGAGTTCGGCGGCCTTGGGCTTGATGAGCCAGAACTTCGGCAGGTAGGCGCTGAAGTCGTCCAGGATCTGCTGGCCCCAGGCACTGCCGGTCTCGGCCACGAACTCGCGGATCAGGCCCTGGAGGTAGTTGCGATGCTCCTCCATGTGCGACGGCACCAGACGATGCGTGTCGATCAGCTCGTGGTTGTAGCGGTCCTGGAAGCTGTTGTCCTCGTCCAGCACGAAGGCGAAGCCGCCGGTCATGCCGGCACCGAAGTTCACGCCGGTCCTGCCGAGCACGCAGATCACGCCACCGGTCATGTATTCGCAGGCATGGTCACCCGCGCCCTCGACCACGGCGATGGCCCCGGAGTTGCGCACGCCGAAACGTTCGCCGGCCAGGCCGGCGGCGAACAGCTTGCCGCCGGTGGCGCCGTACAGGCAGGTGTTGCCCATGATGGCGGCCTCGTTGGAGCGGAAGCCGCTGCCCTTTGGCGGGGCGATGACCAGCTTGCCGGCCGCCATGCCCTTGCCCACGTAGTCGTTGGCATCGCCCTCGAGGTGGAGGTGCAGGCCGCCGGCATTCCACACGCCGAAGCTCTGCCCGGCCGTGCCCTTGAGGCGCACCACCAGCGGCTTGTCGCTCATGCCGTAGTTGCCGTGACGCAGGGCGATCTCGCCGGAGACGCGTGCACCGATGGAACGGTGGGTGTTGCGCACCGCGTAGCTGAACTCGCCGCCGCTGGCCGCCTCGATGGCCGGCAGCATCTCGGCCACCATCTGCTCGGCCAGTTCGCCCTTGTCGAAGGGCTCGTTGTGCGGTTCCACGCAGAACTGCGGCTGGCTCGGATCCACGCCGGCATCGGAGAGGATCTGGCTGTAGTCCAGGCGTGCCTGGCGGTCGGTGACGCCCGGCGATACCTCCAGCAGGTCGGTGCGGCCGATCAGGTCGGTGAGCCGGCGCACGCCGATGCTCGCCATCCAGTGACGGGCCTCCTCGGCGATGAAGCGGAAGTAGTTCATCACCATCTCCACCTTGCCGACGAAGTGGTTCATGCGCAGGACCTTGTCCTGGGTGGCCACGCCGGTGGCGCAGTTGTTCAGGTGGCAGATGCGCAGATACTTGCAGCCCATGGCGACCATGGGGCCGGTACCGAAGCCGAAGCTCTCGGCGCCGAGGATGGCGGCCTTGATCACGTCCAGGCCGGTCTTCAGGCCGCCGTCGGTCTGCACCCGCACCTTGTCGCGCAGGTTGTTGGCGCGCAGGGTCTGGTGGGTCTCGGTGAGCCCCAGCTCCCACGGGCCGCCGGCGTATTTCACCGAGGTCAGCGGGCTCGCGCCGGTGCCGCCGTCGTAGCCGGAGATGGTGATGAGGTCGGCATAGGCCTTGGCCACGCCGGCGGCGATGGTGCCCACGCCGGCCTCGGCCACCAGTTTCACGGAGACCAGGGCCTTCGGGTTGATCTGCTTCAGGTCGAAGATCAGCTGTGCCAGGTCCTCGATCGAATAGATGTCGTGGTGCGGGGGCGGCGAGATCAGCGCCACGCCGGCCTTGGCGTAGCGCAGCTTTGCGATCATCTCGTTGACCTTGTGCGCCGGCAGCTGGCCGCCCTCGCCGGGCTTGGCGCCCTGCGCGACCTTGATCTGCAGGACCTCGGCGTTGACCAGGTAATGCGGGGTCACACCGAAGCGCCCGGAGGCGATCTGCTTGATCTTGGACATCTTCTCGGTGCCGTAGCGCACCGGATCCTCGCCGCCTTCGCCGGAGTTGGAGCGTGCGCCCAGGCGGTTCATGGCCTCGGCCAGGGTCTCGTGGGCCTCGGGGGAGAGGGCGCCCAGGGACATGCCCGCCGAGTCGAAGCGCTTGAGGATGGACTCGACCGGCTCCACCTCCTCGAGCGGGATCGGTTTGGCGTCGCTGCGCAGTTTCAGCAGGTCACGCAGCACCATGGGCGGCCGGTTGTTGATCAGCTCGGCATGGGCCTGCCAGTCGCGGTAGTCGCCGGAGACCACGGCCTTGTGCATGGTCTGCACCACATCCGGGTTGTAGGCGTGGTACTCGCCGCCGTGCACGTACTTGAGCAGGCCGCCCTGGCTGATGGTCTTGCGCAGGTTCCAGGCGCTGCGGGCGAGCTTTTCCTGGTCGGTCCTGAGGTCGGCGAAATTGATGCCCTGGACGCGGCTCACGGTGCCGGGGAAGCAGCGGTTCACGACCTCCTCGTGCAGGCCGACGATCTCGAACAGCTGCGAGCCGCGGTAGCTCGCAATGGTCGAGATGCCCATCTTGGACATGATCTTGTACAGCCCCTTGCCGATGCCCTTGCGGTAGGCGTTGGCCAGGGCGGCGCTGTCGCGGTCCTGGATCTCGCCGCGTTCCACCATGCCCTGCAGGCTCTCGTAGGCGAGGTAGGGATAGATGGCGGTGGCGCCGTAGCCGATCAGGCAGGCGAAGTGGTGCGAGTCGCGCGCGGTGGCGGTCTCGACGATGAGGTTGGCGTCGCAGCGCAGGCCCTCGCGGATCAGGCGGTGATGCACCGCGCCGGTGGCCAGCAGGGCATGCACCGGCAGTCTGCCCTCGTTGATCTCCCGGTCGGACAGCACGATCAGGGTCTTGCCGGCGCGCACGGCGGCCACGGCCTCGTCGCAGATGGCGTCCACGGCGGCGTCCAGCGGCTGGTCGTCGGGGCGGTTGAGGTCGATGGGTGCCGGGGCGTAGCCCTCGCCGAGGTTCAGGATCTGGTTGAAGGCGCGCTCGCTCAGCACCGGCGAGTTGATCACCAGGCGGCGGGCGTGTTCCGGCCCTTCGTCGAACAGGTTGCGCTCGGCGCCCAGGCAGGTGCCCAGCGACATGACGATGGACTCGCGGATCGGGTCGATCGGCGGGTTGGTGACCTGGGCGAACTGCTGGCGGAAGCTGTCGTAGGGCGAGCGCACCTGGGCGGACAGCACCGGGAAGGGCGTGTCGTCGCCCATCGAGCCCACGGCCTCCTGGCCGGCCTCGGCGGTGGGGCGCAGGATCTGGTCGCGCTCCTCGAAGTTCACGTTGAACATCTTCTCGTAAACGGCCAGGCGCTCCTCGCCCAGGGGCGAGGTGGTGAGCTCGCCGCCCTCCAGCGAGGTCTCGAGGTGGGCCGAATTCTCGTCCAGCCACTTGCGGTAGGGCTGGCGCGACTTGAGCATGTCGTCGATCTGTTCGGGCAGGATCAGCTCGCCGGTCTCGGTGTCCACCGCGATCATCTGCCCGGGCTTGAGGCGGCCCTTGCTGACCACGTCCTCCGGGGCGTAGTCGTATACGCCGACCTCGGAGGCCAGGGTGATGTGGCGGTCTTTGGTGACCACGTAGCGTGCCGGGCGCAGGCCGTTGCGGTCCAGCGTGCAGGCGGCATGGCGGCCGTCGGTGAGCACCACGCCGGCGGGGCCGTCCCAGGGCTCCATGTGCATGGAGTTGTATTCGTAGAAGGCGCGCAGGTCGGCGTCCATGTGCTCGATGTTCTGCCAGGCCGGCGGGATCAGCAGGCGCATGGCACGGAAGATGTCCATGCCGCCCGCCAGCAGGACTTCCAGCATGTTGTCCATGCTGGAGGAGTCGGAGCCTTCCATGTTCACCAGCGGCAGCAGCTCGGAGAGTTTCGGCAGGTGCGGGGAGGCGAACTTGTAGGCGCGCGCCTGGGCCCAGTTGCGGTTGCCGCGCACGGTGTTGATCTCGCCGTTGTGGGCCAGGAAACGGAACGGCTGGGCCAGGCGCCACTGCGGCCAGGTGTTGGTGGAGAAGCGCTGGTGGAACACGCACAGCGAGGACTCCAGGCGCTCGTCCTGGAGGTCCTCATAGAACACCGGCAGGTTGGCCGGCATCACCAGCCCCTTGAAGGAGAGCACGCGTGCCGAGAGGCTGGGGACGTAGAAGACCTCGTCCTGACCCTTGAGCGCGATCTCGGCGCGCCGGCGGGCGACGAACAGGTGGCGTTCCAGCGCGGTCTCGTCCATGCCCGCCGGGGCATTGACGAAGACCTGCATGATGGCGGGCAGGGTCTTCAGGGCCTCCTCGCCGCAGGCCTCCGGGTTGGTCGGCACCTCGCGCCAGCCGGCGACGATCAGGCCTTCCTCGCGCAGCTGGGTCTCCAGCACCTCGCGGGCCTTGGCGGCGGGCGCGGCGTCGGTGCTCAGGAAGACCATGCCCACACCATACAGTGCGCCGAGCTCGATGCCGGCCTCGGCGGCGATGGTGCGCAGGAAGCCGTCGGGCTTTTTCAGCAGCAGGCCGCAGCCGTCGCCGGTCTTGCCGTCGGCGGCCACTGCGCCGCGATGCGTCAGCCGCTCCAGGGCGTGGATCGCGGTGTCGACCAGCCAGTGACTGGGCTGGTTGTCCATCTGCGCGATCAGTCCGAAACCACAGTTGTCGCGTTCGAATTCCGGGCGATACAGGCCCGCCGGCGCGTGCTTGAGAGTCATTTACGCAGGTCTCCGTTGAATTCGGCCTGGCATTACAGACACGAACGCCCGGCGAAGGGAGGTGGCCGGGCGGTAGCCAAAAGGTCTAGTAGTATAAGGCCGGCGGGGCCTGGCGTTCAATTCGCGCGCGCGCAAAAGGGCGTGGCGCCGGGCTGCGGGGTGTCAGCGGGCGGCGAGGATGGCCTCCTGCAGGTCGCCGATACGGCGGATGAAGGGGCGGTTCTTCTGCACGGGGTCGGGGAGGGCGGGGATGGCCCGGCGGGCGGTGTCGGCATCGGGGTAGGTCCCGAGCACCAGGACATGCCAGGTCTGTCCGGCGCGCCGGGTGGGGGCCAGGCCGGCCTCCAGTCCCGGGGCGGCGGTCTCGTAGAAGCGGCGGGCCGCGGCCTCGGTGGAGACGGCCAGTGCCTGGATGGTGTAGTGCTCGGGGTCCTGGCGCAGGAGCCAGAGGGCATCGTGCAGGGTGCCGCGGGTCGCCTGCGGGGGGGCGGCCTCCTCGCGGGGCCGTGTGGTGACGGTCGGGGCCGGTGCGGGCCGGGGTTCGACTTCGGCCTCGGTCTCGGCCCTGGCGGCAGGCGGCGCGGCCGGTGTGCTGGCTGCGGGTGTCGGTTCCGGCAGCACGGGTGGTTCGGAGAAATCGAAGGCCATCCGTGCGGGCGGTGGCTCCGTGACCGGCGGTTCCTCTTCCGGGGGCGTGGCGGATGCGCGGGGTACGGCCTCTTCCGGCGGGTTCGGCAGTTCCGCTCCGGGGGCTGCCGTGGCCGGGGCGGGTGCCGGTGTCCGGGGCGCGGCCGGCGCGGTGGTCTCGGGGGCGGGCAGGGCAAGCCGTTCGCTGCCGGCCTCGATGCGCGGGGCGCCGACCTCCTCCCCGGGGGTGAGCAGGCCGGCGATGAGCCCGTAGAGGGCGGCCAGCAGGCCCAGCACGACGAGGGTGATGGCGGCCGGCATCAGCAGGCGGCTGGGGAGGGCGGTGGCGCCGTCGTCACCCGTCCGGGCAGATGTCCCTGCAACCGCGGTCTGGAGACGTGCGACGGCCAGCCGGTTGACGTCCCCCGGCAGACCACCGCTTTGCTGCTGGATCGCCTCGATGTCCTGCGCGTTCAGGGGCATGGGGCCGGCCAGCCCGGCGGCCCGCAGGCGGTGCTCGAGGTAGGCGGCTGTCTGTTCGCGGTTGAAGGGCCGAGCGGCGATGGTGTAGAGCATCCCGACGATGCGCAGCCGGCCCTCCAGCAGGGAGAGGGTGGCGTCGATGCCGCGCTCGGCCGCGAGCACCAGGCCGATGGTCTGCCCGAGCCTGTCGTGCATGTGCTGCTTGAGGTTGAGCAGGGTGCCGAGCACCTTGGGCTCGAGATGGTGGGCGTCGTCGACCACCAGGACGGGGCGCATGCCGTCCTCGCAGAGCGCGGCAAGGAAGCGGTCCAGGGAGAGCTGCTTGGGATCGCCGTGGCGGGGGTGCGGCTGCCAGGCCAGGCGCACGGCATGGTCGACGGCGGCCATGCTGGTCTCGGGGCCGGCCTGGATCAGGCAGCAGTGCAGGTCGTCCCCGCGGGCCATCAGCCGCTGCAGCTGGGCGCTCTTGCCGATGCCGTGCTCCCCCTTGATGAGGATGGGCGGCGAGGCGTCGCGCAGGTGCTCCAGGCAGACATTGATCGTCATGTCCAGCGAGGCGTCGCCGAAGGCGAAGGCGTCCTGCCACTGGGACAGGAAGGGCTGCTGGTCGAGGCCCAGTCGGGCGAGGCTGTCGGCGGAGAGGATGTGGCTGTCCATGCGGGCCTCAGGAGGTCGTCGCCGGGTCGAAGATGCGACGGTTCTCGGCGATGGCGTAACGGTCGGTCATGCCGGCGATGTAGTCGGCCACGGCCCGGGCACGGCCGGGCAGGCCCTGCTCGGCCTCGAGGCGCTGCGTGTAGTCCTGGTGTTCGGGCGGCAGCAGGCGCGGGTCGTCCATGAAGGCGGCGAACAGCTCCTGGATGACGCGCTGGGCCTTGGCCGTCATGCGGTGGACGCGGTAATGACGATAGAGCTCCTTGCGCAGGAAGCGCTTGAGTTCGAGATTGGCCTCGCGGATCTCGTCGGAGAAGCCGATGAGCGGGGACGTCTGGGCACGCACCTCGTCGACGCTGGCCGGCGTCGCCGCGGCGATGCGCGACTGGCTGGTCTCCACCAGGTCCACCACCAGGCGGTTGATCATGCGCCGGATGGTCTCGTGGATGCGGCGGCGGTCGACCAGGTCCGGGTAGCGGCGCCGCACCTCCTCGTACTGGTCGTTGAACAGGCGGATCTCGCGCAGCGCATCGACATGGATGAGGCCGGCGCGCAGGCCGTCGTCGACGTCGTGGTTGTTGTAGGCGATCTCGTCGGCCAGGTTGGTGAGCTGGGCCTCCAGCGTGGGCTGCTGCCTGGTGAGGAAGCGCTCGGCCACGGCCCCGAGACGGCGGGCATCGGGCAGCGAGCAGTGCTTGAGGATGCCCTCGCGGGTCTCGAAGCTCAGGTTGAGTCCCGGGAAGTCGGCATAGCGCGCCTCGAGCTGGTCGACCACGCGCAGCGACTGCAGGTTGTGTTCGAAGCCGCCGAACTCCTTCATGCAGGCATTGAGCGCGTCCTGGCCGGCGTGGCCGAAGGGGGTGTGGCCGAGGTCGTGGGCCAGCGCGATGGCCTCGGTCAGGTCCTCGTTGAGGCGCAGGGCGCGGGCGATGGAGCGGCCGATCTGGGCGACCTCGATGGAATGCGTGAGCCGGGTGCGGAACAGGTCGCCCTCGTGGTTGACGAAGACCTGGGTCTTGTACTCGAGACGGCGGAAGGCGGCCGAGTGGATGATACGGTCGCGGTCGCGCTGGAACTCGCTGCGGTAGGCGGGCCGTTCCTCCGGGTGCTGGCGCCCGCGCGAGTTGGCGTCGCAGGCGGCGTAGGGGGCGGGTCCGTGGGGCTGTGGCAGGGTCTGCGGGTGGCCGGTCATGGCTCAGGCGGCACGTGACGGCGTGACGGTGGCGCGCAGTGCCGCGGGATCGAAGTCGGCGGTGACCACGGCCTCGCCGATGGCGCGCAGCAGGACCAGCCGCAGACTGCCGTCGATGACCTTCTTGTCCACGGCCATGAGCTCGAGAAAGCGGTCGGCGCCCATCTCGGGCGGTGGTGCGACGGGCAGGCCGCCGCGCGCGATCAGGCGGGTGGCGCGCTCGACGTCGTCCGCGGAGAGCCAGCCCAGGCGGGCCGAGAGCTGTGCGGCCATCACCATGCCGCAGCCCACGGCCTCGCCGTGCAGCCAGGCCCCGTAGCCCATGCCGGTCTCGATGGCATGACCGAAGGTGTGGCCGAGGTTCAGCAGGGCACGCTTGCCGCCTTCGCGCTCGTCGGCCGCGACCACGGCGGCCTTGTTCTCGCAGGAGCGGCGGATGGCGTAGGTAAGCGCCTCGGCGTCACGCGCGCGCAGGCGTTCCATGTTCGCCTCCAGCCACGCGAAGAACACGGGGTCGCCGATCAGGCCGTACTTGATGATCTCGGCGATGCCCGCGCTCAGCTGGCGCTCGTCCAGGGTGTTGAGCGTGTCGGTGTCGATGATCACGCACTGGGGCTGGTAGAAGGCCCCGATCATGTTCTTGCCGAGCGGGTGGTTGACCCCGGTCTTGCCACCGACGGAGGAGTCCACCTGGGCGAGCAGGGTGGTGGGTATCTGGATGAAGTTGACGCCGCGCTGGTAACTGGCCGCTGCAAATCCGGTGATGTCGCCCACCACCCCGCCGCCGAGGGCGATGAGGGTGGTGTTGCGGTCATAGCGGTGTTCGAGCAGTTCCGTGTAGATGGTGTTGAGGGTCTCCAGCGACTTGTACTGCTCGCCATCCGGCAGGATGACGGCATGGTGGCGCAGATCGGCCAGGGCCGGTCCCAGCCGGTCCAGATACAGCGGGGCGACCACCTCGTTGCTGACCACCGCGGCGGAGCGACCGTGGATGTGGCGGGCGAGCAGTTCGGGCTGCCCGAGCAGGCCGCTGCCGATATAGATCGGATAGCTGCGTTCGCCGAGTTCGACGTTGAGTGTCTGCATGGTCCAATGGTAAAGCAAGCTGCGGGTTCGCGGAAAGCGCGGCGGGTCTATAACGCCTCGCCCAGGGCCTGGCGCAGCCGCTTGACGATGCGCTGGGCGAGGCTGCGGGCCTGGCCGCGATCGGTGTCGACGACGAGGTCGGCGATCTCGGTGTACAGGGGGTCGCGTTCCCTGAGCAGGGTCTCGAGGCGGGCCCGCGGGTCCGGGGTCTGCAGCAGGGGACGATTGCGGTCGTGCGCCGTGCGGCGCAGCTGTTCGTCCACCGAGGTGCGCAGATAGATGACGAAACCGCGCGCCTTCATGTGGCGTCGGTTCTCCGGCCGCAGCACCGCGCCGCCACCCGTCGCCAGCACGATCCCCTCACGGCCCGTCAGTTCCTCGATCACCGCGGCCTCGCGGTCGCGAAAACCGGCCTCCTGCTCGAATTCGAAGATGGTGGGGATATCCACGCCCGTGCGCTGTTCGATCTCCTTGTCGCTGTCGACGAACTCGCGCCCGAGCAGATTTGCCAGGCGCCGCCCGACGGTTGACTTGCCGGCACCCATGGGCCCGACGAGGATGATGTTGCGTTTCGCTGTCATGGTGTCTGGTCGGACAAAACAAAGGCCCGCACGATGCGGGCCTTTGCAGTATACCGGTTGAATCCGGGTCTAGCGCACCAGCTTGAGATTCTCCGAGATGATCTTCGGCGTGACGAAGATCAGCAGTTCGGACTTGTCGCTGCTCTGCGAGGTGCTGCGGAACAGCGCGCCGACCACCGGGATGTCGCCGAAGAATGGCACGCGGCGCACGTCGCGGGAGGTCTCGGTCTCATAGATGCCGCCCAGCACCACGGTCTGGCCGTTGTCCACCAGCACCAGGGTCTCCACCGAGCGGGTATCGATGCTCGGGATGCCGGCGAAGAGTTCGCCGACGTTGTCCTTGTGCACGGCGAGGTCCATGTTCACGCGGTCGTCCGGCGTGATGGCCGGGGTGACCTCGAGCTTGAGCACGGCCTCCTTGAAGGACACGCTGGCCGCACCGCTGGAGGTGGCCTCGAGATAGGGGATCTCGACACCCTGGCGGATCACTGCCTGCTTCTGGTTGGAGGTAATCACGCGGGGGCTGGATACCACCTCGGCCTTGGACTCGGCCTGGGCGGCGGAGAGCTCCAGCTCCAGCAGCAGGCCCAGCGGCAGCTTGGCCAGTGCCAGACCGAAGCTGCCGGCCGGGTTGGTCACGGGCATGTCGACGTTGAGACGGTCGGCCAGCTCCAGGTCCTCGCCGTTGATCTGCTGGGTGGTGCCATTGAGGCTGCCCGAGGTGTAGAGGCGACGGTTGCTGTCGCTGCTCGGGTCGCCTTGGTCGTTCACGCCGAAGCGCACGCCGAGTTCGCGGCTGAAGTCGTCCGAGGCGATGACGATGCGCGACTCGATCAGCACCTGGCGCACCGGGATGTCCAGCTTGCCGATCAGGCGGCGCACGGCGACCAGGGAGGGTTCGGTGTCACGCACCAGCAGGGTGTTGGTGCGCTGGTCGACCATGACCGAGCCGCGCGAGGACAGCACGGTGGCCAGGGCGTTCGAGCCTTCCTCGCCTTCCGCGCCCTCCAGCGCCTTGGAGGCGATGAGCAGGCCGGCAATGTCCGAGGCCTTGGCATAGTTGATCTGGATGAGTTCGGTGCGCAGCGGCAGCAGCTTCTCGATGGACTGCTGGTCCTCGAGCTCCTGCTTTTCACGCGCGGCGATCTCTTCGGCCGGGGCGATCAGCAGGACGTTGCCGTTCTGGCGCATGCCCAGGCCCTTGGTCTTCAGGATGATATCCAGTGCCTGGTCCCAGGGGACGTTCTTCAGGCGCAGGGTGATGTTGCCCTGCACGCTGTCGCTGACCACCACGTTGAGCGAGGTGAAGTCGGCGATGAGCTGCAGCACCGAACGCACCTCGATGTCCTGGAAGTTGAGCGAGAGCTTCTCGCCTTCCCAGACCTGTTCACGACGCTCCTCGACCAGTTCCTCGCGGTATTCCTTGACCTCTACGGTATAGACGTCGTTGCTCTGGTAGGCGAGCTGATCGTAATCGCCGGCGGCCTTGATCACGATGCGGGTGTTGCCGTCGGTCTCGAAGACGTCGATGGTCTGCACGGGGGTGGCGAAGTCGGAGACGTCGAGACGACGCTCCAGTTCCTTGGCCAGGCTGGCGCCGACCACGTTCAGCACGATCTCGCCCTGCTGGTCGCGCAGGTCGACCGGGATGCGCGGATCGGAGAGGTTGATCATGATGCGCGCCTCGCCGTTGCCGCCGCGACGGAAGTCGACGTTGGTGACGCGCTGTTCGTCGCCACGGGTACTGACGGCAGCCGGGGTGCTGGTCTTGCCGGCGCCGGCGGCGGGCATGTCGAAGTTGGCGTCTGCCGCGCTGCTGCCGAGGGCCACGACCACTTCATTGCCCTGCACGCGGGTCTGGTAGCCGACGAGCTGGGCCAGGTTGATGACCACGCGGGTACGGCCCTTGGCGTCCACGGCGGTCACGCTGCGGGTGACGCCGATGCCGATCGGCACGTTGCGTTCCTTGAGGCCGTTGTCGGTGTTCGCGAAATCCAGTGCGATGCGTGCCGGGTCGTCGATGGTGAAGCTGAGCGGTTCGCTGGCCGGTTCGCTGAACTTGAAGGTCAGCTCGACCCGGTCGCCGGGCAGCGTCGAGTAGCTGATGTCCTGCAGCGTGTTGGCGCTGACGGCGGGGGCGACCAGTACCAGTGCGAGCAGGGTCAATGTCAGCCAGAGTCGCTGGGCTGTCGCATAGCGGGCAACCGCCGGGGTCTGGGCAAGCTTCGGGGCAGGGACTGAACTCATTGCTATGTCCTCTTTACTTATTCGCTAATGGCGACAGCAGTTTCGCGTTCGATGTAACCACCGAATTCATCACGAATGTATTCCTTCAGGGTCAGACGGGTGGGCGTGATCGTGATGATCTTGCCGTTGTTCTGTCCCATGTAGTTATCGTGAGTGACACGCTGGATGGTGCCGTCCGGTGTCCTGATCAGTGCCCACAGGGTATTGGCCTGTTCGAGCGTGCCCACCAGCTTGAGGCTGTCGAGCGGGAAGCTTTCCAGGTATTCGCGCGGGCGATCGGCGTCGATCTCCGGGATATTGAGGTTCACCGGTGCCGGCGTTGCCGCAAGAATGCTGGAATCAAAGGGATTACGCGTGTGTTCCGGATAGGCGAAGCTCTCGTAGGGCTTGATGTCCGGGATGGCCTTCGGTGGCGCGGTCTTGCGTGCCTTGACCTCGTCCACGTAGGTGCGCAGGTCGTCCATATTGTCGCCGCAGCCCGCCAGCAGCAGGGTGCTGAGGACCAGGGTGACCGCCAGGTATTGCCCCTTGGTTCGTTTCATCGCTCTAGGCCCGGTCTGTTTTTGTATGTACTTCATGCGTCGACTCACTCGCCGGACTGTTCGTCGAGATAGCGGTAGGTCTTCGCCTGGGCTTCCATCGTGAGGCGCCCGTCATCCATCGGCTTGATGCTGATGTCATGCAGGGTGACGATGCGCGGCAGGGCGGCCACGCCGCTGACGAAGTTGCCCATCTGGTGGTAACTGCCCACCACGCGCAGCTGGATCGGCTTTTCGGCGTAGAAGCCCTTGCGAACCTCGTTCTCCGGCCGGAACAGATCGATCTCGAGGCCGCTGGCCAGGCCTGTCTGCGAGATGTCGACGATGAGATTGGGGATCTCGGTCTTGCTCGGCAGCTGGCGCAGCATGGCGCCGAAGGAGCGGCGCATCTCCTCGAGCTGCAGTTTCAGCTCCTCGAGGTTGGCCACCTTGCGCTGTTCGGTCTCGAACTTCTGGCGCAGCTGGGTTTCCTTGCGCTCCTCGCGCTCCAGCTGTTCGAGCTGGCCCTTGGTGTGGAAGTAATAGCCCGCGCCGAGCACGGCGATGAACAGCAGGGCGATGATGATGGCCTTGACCGCCGCCGGGGCGCTGCCCAGGTTGTTCAGGTCCAGGCTGTTGATGTCGAAATTCTTGAGTTCGGAAAGGTCCATGCTCATTTACCCCGCTTGGCCGCGGCTGCCTGCGGCGTGGACGTGGCGGCCTCGGCAGCCTCGTCCTCGGCGCCGGGCCGGGTCTGGTCGACGGTCAGGGAGAAGTCGCTGGCGCGCAGGGCGCTGTCATCCTTGGTCTCGATGACGCTGAGCTGCGGGTTCTTCAACCATTCCGAGGCGTCCAGATTGCGCATGTAGGTGGCGACACGGGCCTTCGATTCGGCGCGTCCGCTCATCGTGACGACGCCGTTTTTCTGTGTCAGGGACATCAGGTACATGCCCTCGGGCAGGGTGGTGACCAGCTCGTCGAACAGGTGGACCACGCCGGGGCGGGCGGCCTGCAGCTGCTGGATGATCTCCATGCGGTCCAGCAGGGCCTTCTTGGTGGCCTCGAGTTCCTTGATTTCCTCGGCCTTCTTCTCGAGCAGCTTGATCTCGTTCTCCAGATAGGTGTTGCGGCTCTTCTGGTAGTCGATCATGCCGTTGACGTGCACGTGCGCGAAGAACACGACGATGGCGCCGAGCACGGCCGTGAACCCGGCCAGGGTGAGGAATTCCTGTTGTTTGCGCTTGCGCTCGGCGTCGCGCCAGGGGAGCAGGTTGATATGGGCCATCAGGCGAAACTCCTCCGCAAGGCCAGGCCGCAGGCGAGGATCAGCGACGGGGCGTCGTCTGCCAGGCGCTGCGGATTGATTCGGGATGCGAGCGACATGCGCGAGAAGGGATTGGCGATCGTGGTCGGCGTGCCGATCTGCGATTCGATCATTTCGTCGATGCCGCGGATGGAGGCGCAGCCGCCGGCCAGCACGATGTGGTCGACGGAGGCCATCTGGCTGGCCGCGAAATAGAATTGCAGGAAGCGGTGCACCTGGTTGGCCATGGTCTCCTTGAAGGGCTCCAGGACCTCGGGCACGTAGTTGTCGGGCAGGCCGCCTTCCTTCTTCGCCAGGCCGGCCTCTTCATAGGAGAGGCCGTAGCGGCGCATGATTTCCTCGGTGAGCTGCTTGCCGCCGAAGGGCTGCTCGCGGGTGTAGGCGAGCTTGCCGTGCTCCATGACGTTGATGCTGGTCATGGTGGCGCCGACGTCGATGATGGCGACGACCTTCTCCTTGGTGGCGTCGAACTCCGGCATCAGCGGGTAGACGTTTTCGATGGTGTAGGCCTCGACGTCCACGATCTTGGCCGTGAGCCCCGCCATCTCGGCGGCGGCCACACGCATCTCCACGTTCTCGCTGCGCGAGGCGGCCAGCAGCACATCGACGGTCTCGGGGTTCTTCTCGGTGGGGCCCAGCACCTCGAAGTCGAGGTTGACCTCTTCCAGGGCGTAGGGGATGTACTGATCCGCCTCGAGCTGGATGGAGGTCTCCATGTCGGCATCGCTCAGGCTGGCCGGCATGGTGATGACCTTGGTGATGACGGCGGAGGAGGGCACGGCCAGTGCGCAGAGCTTGTTCTTGGTGCCTGCTCGCTTGATGGCCTTGCGCACCGTCTCGGCCACGGCCTCGACTTCCGCAATGTTCTTTTCCACGACGGCGTTGGCCGGCAGCGGCTCGACCGCATGGCTCTCGACCTTGTAGCCGTTACCCGCAGGGCTGAGCTCAACCAGCTTCACCGAGGTGGAGCTGATGTCGATACCCAGGACCGGTACCTTCTTTCTTGTGAACGGGAGCACAGTTTTTCCCTTTAGAGCCGGTGGTTACGAATTATTGCTATATTTTTTATTAGATCCTAGCGCCAACTATATAAAAATACTAGTATAAATTGCAAAGCTTGTTGTCACCCGGGAATTGGGTTTTCATAGCCCCCGGCAGTCTGGACCCGCCCCCATTCGTACCTCACGTAAGCACATAATATATGAAACCTTTTCTGCGTCTTGTCCGCTGGGGTCTCTACCTGGCCCTGGCCGGCGCGATCAGCGGCGCGCTGGCCGTTGGCGGCGCCTACCTCTATTTTGCCCGTGATCTTCCGGATGTCGAGGTGCTGCGCGACACGCGCATGCAGGTGCCTCTGCGGGTATATAGCAAGGACGGCCTGCTGGTGGCGGAGTACGGCGAGAAGCGCCGCGTGCCGCTGGCCATCGAGGACATCCCCGTCACCCTGCGGGACGCCTTCCTCGCGGCCGAAGACGAGCGCTTCTATACCCATCCGGGCGTGGACTATCGCGGCATCCTGCGCGCGGCCATCAGCAACTACCTGACCGGCGATCGCGGGCAGGGCGCGAGTACCATCACCATGCAGGTGGCGCGCAACTTCTTCCTCAGCCCGGAGAAGACCTATACCCGCAAGCTGCGCGAGATCTTCCTCTCCTTCAAGATCGAGAAGGAGCTGAACAAGGACGAGATCCTCGAGCTGTATCTGAACAAGATCTATCTCGGCAACCGGGCCTATGGCGTGGGTGCGGCGGCGCAGGTCTATTACAACAAGACCGTGGACGAGCTGAGCCTGGCCGAGATCGCCATGATCGCGGGCCTGCCCAAGGCCCCGTCGCGCTACAACCCCATCGTCAACCCCGAGCGGGCCATGGAGCGGCGCAACTACGTGCTGCGGCGCCTGCTCGAACTCGGCCGCATCGACCAGGTGCAGTTCGATGCCGCCCTGACGGCGCCGCTGACGGCCGGCGTGCACCTCTCCCGGACCGAGATCAATGCCCCGTATCTCGGCGAGATGGTGCGT
This sequence comes from Gammaproteobacteria bacterium, assembly GCA_033839185.1. Classification (GTDB taxonomy): domain Bacteria; phylum Pseudomonadota; class Gammaproteobacteria; order SpSt-1174; family SpSt-1174; genus SpSt-1174. Next base: position 14,253 of record JAJLKJ010000085.1, on the reverse strand, counting down.
GCCGTGATGGTGGAGCGCCATGGGGAAGAGGCCTATACCGGCGGTTATCGTGTCTACACCACGATCGATGCCGGGGCGCAGGCCGCCGCCAACCGGGCGCTGCATACGGGGCTGCTCGACTATGATCTGCGGCATGGCTATCGCGGCCCGGAGGCCCGGCTCGAGGTATCCGAACTCCCGGAGGAGGACGGTGCCGAGGGCAAGCCAGAGGCCGATGCCGAGGCGCTGGAGTCGCTCTTGCAGCCCTACACGGCGGTGGGTGGCCTGCTCCCGGCCGTGGTCGTGTCGGTCGAGGAGCGCCGGGCGCGGGTGTATGTGGACAACCTCGGCTACGGCGTCATCCCCTGGGAGGGCATGCAGTGGGCGAGGCGTCATATCGATGAAAGCACCGTCGGCCGCGAGCCGGAGTCCGCGGGCGAGGTGCTGGCACGGGGCGATCTGGTCCGCGTCGAGCCCTTCACCGGCCTGCCGGAGTCGGTTGCCGGGGATGACGGGAAGGCGTCGGCGGACGAGGTGCCGTTGACCTACTGGTCGTTGCGTCAGGTGCCGGCGGTCTCGGGTGCCGTGGTCTCCATGCGGCCCGAGGACGGGGCGCTGCTGGCCGTGGTCGGTGGTTTCGACTTCGAGCGGAGCAAGTTCAACCGGGCCGTTCAGGCGGAGCGCCAGCCGGGCTCCGTCTTCAAGCCCTTCATCTACTCGGCCGCGCTCGAAAAGGGCTTCACGCCGGCCACGCTGGTCAACGATGCCCCGGTGGTGTTCGATGATCCGGCCCTGGAGGCCGAGTGGCGACCGGAAAACTACAGCGGGCGTTTCTACGGGCCCACGCGCCTGCGCATGGCGCTGACGAAGTCACGCAACCTGGTCTCCATCCGGCTGCTGCAGTCCATGGGCCTGGGGTATGGCTATCGCTACGTGGGGCGCTTTGGTTTCGACATGAGCCGGCTGCCGCGCGATCTCTCCCTGGCGCTCGGCAGCGGCACCATCACACCGCTGGAGATGGTGCGCGCCTATGGTGTGTTCGCCAATGGCGGTTACCTGGTCGAGCCCTATTTCATCGAGCGCATCGAGGACGGCGCCGGCGAGGTGTTGTTCACGGCGCAGCCGCGCCGGGTCTGCAAGACAGACTGCGAGGCGGTTGCCGCAGCAGCGGTCGAGGAGGGTGCCGAGCCTGCCGAGCCGGCGCCATGGTTGCCGGCAGAGCAGGTCGTCCCGCCGCAGAATGCCTACCTGATCACCAGCATGCTGCGCTCGGTGGTGCAGGAGGGCACCGGCGTGCGCGCCATGCAGCTCGGGCGCAACGACCTGTCCGGCAAGACCGGGACCACCAACGACGGCAACGACGCCTGGTTCAGCGGCTTCAACGCCGATGTCGCCACCACCGTCTGGGTCGGCTTCGATCAGCTGCAGCCGCTCGGCCGTGGCGAGACCGGCGCCTCGGCAGCCCTGCCGATCTGGATCGACTACATGGGCGAGGCGCTGGCCGGGCGGCCCGAGCACACGCTGCCGCAGCCCGACGGCATGGTGACGGTGCGCATCGACCCGGAGACGGGCCTGCTCGCCAGCAGTGACAACCCGGATGCCATCTTCGAGACCTTCCGTGCCGACAATCTGCCCGAGGCCGAGCTGTCGCTGGGTGGCGAGGACGGGGAGACCGTCGGCGGCGGCAATGGTACGCTCGAGGTGCCCGAACAACTGTTCTGAGGGGTGCTATGACGCGCAACAGTCTTGCCCTGGAGCGTGAGCGGCTGCTGATCGCGGAAGAGGCCGCCCGCCTCGTGCTCGACGAGGGCCTGGAGGATTTCGGCCTTGCCAAGCGGAAGGCCGCCGAGCACCTGGGACTGGGTGCCACCCGCAACCTGCCGAGGAACGTCGAGGTGGAGGCGGCGGTGCTGGAGCGGCAGAGCCTGTTCCAGACCGAGGAGGAGCGCGCCCATGTCGCGCATCTGCGAGCGACGGCACTGGAGGCGATGCGCCTGTTTGCCGACTACTCCCCCCGCCTGGTCGGCTCGGCCCTCAAGGGCACGGCCCATGCCGCCCAGCGCATCACCCTGCACCTGTTCGCCAACTCGGTGGAGGAGGTGTGCTTCCTGCTCATGGACCGGCGGATTCCCTACGACCTGGGCTCACGGCGCCTGCGCTTCGGCGGGGAGTTGCAGGAGTTGCCGAGTGTCTCCTTCGTGGCCGATGACGTGGAGATCGAGGCAGTGGTGTTCTCGGTGGACGGGATTCGCCAGGCGCCCCTGTCGCCGGTGGACGGGCGGCCCATGCGGCGGGCCAGCCTGGCGGACGTCGAGGCCCTGCTGCGCGAGGCCTGAGAGGGCGACTCAGCGCTGGCCGAGCACCGCGTCGCGGCTGTGGAAGCGCTGGCCGATCTCGTGCACGCTGTCGACCAGCACCTTCACGTGGTCCGGGTCGATGTGCTGGTGTATGCCATGTCCCAGGTTGAAGACATGACCGCTGCCTTCGCCGAAGTCCTCCAGCACCTTGCGCACCTGGCTGCGGATGCGTTCGGGCGAGGCGTAGAGCACGGCAGGGTCGAGGTTGCCCTGCAGGGCGACGCGGTCGCCCACGCGCCGGCGGGCCTCGCCGATGTTGGTCGTCCAGTCCAGTCCCAGGCCGGTGCAGCCGGTGTCTGCCATGGCCTCCAGCCACTGCCCCCCGCCCTTGGTGAACAGCGTCACCGGCACGCGCCGGCCGTCGTGTTCGCGTATCAGCTGGTCGACGATGCGCTGCATGTAGTCCAGCGAGAACTCGCGATAGGCCTCGGGCGTGAGCGCGCCACCCCAGGTATCGAAGATCATCACCGCCTGTGCGCCGGCGCGGATCTGCGCATTCAGGTACTCGGCCACGCTCACCGAGAGCACCGACAGCAGCTGGTGCAGCAGCCCCGGCTGGTCGTAGAGCATGCCCTTCACGTGGGCGAACTCCTTGCTGGAGCTGCCCTCGACCATGTAGGTGGCGAGCGTCCAGGGGCTGCCGGAAAAGCCGATCAGCGGGACGCGCCCGTCGAGCTCGCGGCGGATGGTGCGTACCGCGTTCATCACGTAGCCGAGGTCGTCCTCCATGTCCGGGACACCCAGCGCCTTGATGGCGGCCGCGTCGCGCAACGGGCGAGCGAACACCGGCCCCTCGCCCTGGGCGAAGGACAGGCCGAGGCCCATGGCGTCCGGGATGGTGAGGATGTCGGAGAAGAGGATGGCCGCGTCGAGGTCGAAGCGTTCCAGCGGCTGGAGCGTGACCTCGCAGGCCAGTTCGGCGTTGCGGCACAGGTCCATGAAGCTGCCGGCCTGCGCGCGGGTGGCCCGGTACTCGGGCAGGTAGCGTCCGGCCTGGCGCATGATCCAGACCGGCGTGGTGTCGACCGGCTCGCGCAGCAGGGCGCGCAGGAAGCGGTCGTTCTTCAGTTCGCTCATGGCGCTCACACGCCGAGGTAATCGAGGATGCCTTCGGCGGCGTTGCGGCCCTCGAAGACGGCGGTGACCACGAGGTCCGAGCCACGCACCATGTCGCCGCCGGCAAAGACCTTGGGGTTGCCGGTCTGGAACTTGAATTCCTGCTCGGCCGGGGCCTTCACGCGGCCGCCCTCGTCGATCTCGATGCCGTGTTCGGCGAACCAGTTCGAGGGGCTGGGGCGGAAACCGAAGGCGATGATGACGCGGTCGGCCGGGATGATCTCCTCCGAGCCCGGCACCACCTCGGGGCGGCGACGGCCGCGCTCGTCCGGTTCGCCCAGGCGGGTGCTCACCACCTTCACACCCTCGACGCGCCCTTCGCCCACGATCTCCACCGGCTGGCGGTTGAAGAGGAACTCCACGCCCTCTTCCTTGGCGTTGGCCACCTCGCGGCGCGAGCCCGGCATGTTTTCCTCGTCGCGGCGGTAGGCGCAGATCACCTTGGCGGCGCCCTGGCGCACCGAGGTGCGGTTGCAGTCCATGGCCGTGTCGCCGCCGCCGAGTACCACCACGCGCTGGCCGCGCATGTCGACGAAGTCGGTCGGCGACTTCTCGAAGCCCATCTCGCGGTTGATGTTGGAGATGAGGAAGGGCAGGGCCTCATGCACGCCCTCGATCTCCTCGCCCGGGAAGCCGCCCTTCATATAGGTGTAGGTGCCCATGCCGAGGAACACGGCGTCGTACTCGTCGAGCAGGTCCTGGAAGCTCACGTCCTGGCCGATCTCGGTGTTGAGGCGGAACTCCACCCCCATGCCTTCCATCAGCTCGCGGCGGCGCTGCACCACTTCCTTTTCCAGCTTGAAGGGCGGGATGCCGAAGGTGAGCAGGCCGCCGATCTCCGGGTAGCGGTCGAACACCACGGGCTTCACGCCGTTGCGGGCCAGGATGTCGGCGCAGCCGAGCCCGGCCGGGCCGGCGCCGATGATGGCGACGCGCTTGCCGGTGTCGACCACGTGCGAGAGATCGGGGCGCCAGCCGGCCTTGAGGGCCTCGTCGGTGATGTACTTCTCGATGGAGCCGATGGTCACGGCGCCGAAGCCGTCGTTCAGCGTGCAGGCGCCCTCGCAGAGGCGGTCCTGCGGGCAGACGCGGCCGCAGACTTCAGGCAGGGAGTTGGTCTTGTGCGAGAGCTCGGCGGCCTCGAACAGGTTGCCCTCGGCAATCAGCTTGAGCCAGTTGGGGATGTAGTTGTGGACCGGGCACTTCCACTCGCAGTAGGGGTTGCCGCAGGCGAGGCAGCGGCCGGCCTGGTGCTTGGCGGTCTCCGGGTCGAACTGGCCGTAGATTTCCCTGAATTCGCGAATGCGGACCTCGACGGACGTCTTCTTCGGGTCCTGTCGCGGGATTTCCAGGAATTGCATCGGATTGGCCATGTCGTTACCTAATGCTCGCCAGTTCAGCAAAAACCGGCGGCCAGGGGCCGCCGATGACCGGGTTCTTAAGATTGGGTGACGCGGGGCGGACGCGCAACCCCGCGAGGGGCGGGGTTATCGCCGTCAGGCGGACAGCCGGGCCTTGATCAGGGCGCTGACTGCCGCCATGTCGGCACGTCCCTGGGCCCTGGGCTTGATGATGCCCATCACCTTGCCCATGTCGCGGACGCTTTCCGCGCCCGTCTGCGCAATCGCCTCGTCGATGAGCTGGGCAATCTCGGCCTCGCTCAGCTGGGCGGGCAGGTAGTCCTGGATGATCTCCAGTTCCTGCCGTTCCTTCGACGCCAGGTCGTCACGCCCGGCCTGCTCGAACTGCTCGATGGATTCCCGGCGCTGCTTGCACATCTTGTCCAGCAGGGGGAGCAGGTCGTCGTCGGTCAGCGCGCTGCGCGTGTCGACCTCGACCTGCTTGATGGCGGCCAGCACGAGGCGAATCGTGGCCAGACGCTCCTTTTCGCCGGAGCGCATGGCCGTCTTCATGTCCTCGGTGATGCGCGCCTTGAGCGGAGAGGCGGTCTCGGGCATGAGCCTGGGGTGCTCGCGGTGCTTAGTAGAGACGCACGCGGCGCGCGACTTCGCGCTGGACCTTCTTCGCGTGGCGCTTGACCGCGGCGGCCTGCTTGCGCTTGCGGGTCTCGGTCGGCTTTTCGTAGAACTCGCGACGGCGGACCTCGGTCAGCACGCCGGCCTTCTCGCAGGTGCGCTTGAAGCGACGCAGCGCGACTTCGAAGGGTTCGTTCTCTTTAACACGTACGTGAGGCATTAAAATCACCAATCCTGATGGGTGTTTGGGTTTCTGCAGAAACCAGTCGGAATAAGGAACCGCGCATTATAGCCACGCCGGGCGAAAATGCAAAAGCTGTGCGCCTCCCGTGGCATAATGGCCGGCCGTGAATCCCCCTGAACTGGACCAGACGAGGACCGCCGTGCGGGTACTGGGTATCGAGAGCTCCTGTGACGAGACCGGCGTGGCCGTGTACGACGGCGAACGCGGCCTGCTGGCGCACCGCGTCTACAGCCAGGTGGCGCTGCATGCCGAGTATGGCGGCGTGGTGCCGGAGCTCGCCTCGCGCGACCACATCCGCAAGACCCTGCCGCTGATCCGCGAGGTGCTGGCGGCCGCAGACAGCGGGCCCGGGGACCTGGACGGCGTGGCCTACACGGCCGGTCCGGGCCTGATCGGCGCCCTGCTGGTGGGCGCCTCCATCGGCCGGGCGCTGGCCTTCGCCTGGGGGGTGCCGGCGGTGGGCGTGCACCACATGGAGGGGCATCTGCTGGCCCCCATGCTGGAGGAGGCACGCCCCGACTTCCCCTTCGTCGCCCTGCTGGTCTCGGGCGGTCACACCCTGCTGGTGCGCGTGGAAGGGGTGGGGCGCTACGAGATCCTGGGCGAGAGCCTGGACGACGCCGCCGGCGAGGCCTTCGACAAGACCGCCAAACTGCTCGGTCTGCCCTATCCCGGCGGGCCGGAGCTGGCGCGCCTGGCCGAGACGGGCGACCCCGGCCGCTTTCACTTCCCGCGGCCCATGACCGACCGCCCCGGCCTGGATTTCAGCTTCAGCGGGCTCAAGACCTTCGCGCTCAACACCCTGCACGCCCACCCGGAGGCGAAGGCCGATATCGCGCGGGCCTTCGAGGATGCCGTGGTGGAGACGTTGGCCATCAAGTGCCGGCGGGCGCTGCGCGAGACCGGCGTAAAAGGGCTGGTTGTGGCCGGCGGGGTGGGGGCCAACCGTCGCCTGCGTGCGCGGCTGGCGGAGATCGCCGGGCACGAGGGGGCGCGACTCTATTACCCACGACCCGAATTCTGCACCGACAACGGGGCCATGATCGCCTACGCGGGCTATCTGCGGCTGGCGGCCGGCGAGCACGATGTGGCCACCATCCGCGCGCGGCCGCGCTGGCCGCTGTCCGAGCTGCGGGTGCCCGCCTGACGGCTACTTCTTCGCGCCGATGCGGCCTTCGGTGCCGTTGAGGAGGTTGCGGATGTTGCTGCGATGCCGCCAGAACACCAGGGCGGCCATGAGGGCGGCGGCCACGGTCAGCGCCGTCGAGCCCGTGATGAGCCAGGCGTACAGGGGCGCGAGCAGCGAGGCGGTCAGGGCCGACAGCGAGGAGATGCGGGTGAGGAAGGCCATCGCCAGCCAGGTGCCGAGCACGGCCAGCCCCAGCCCCCAGTGAAAGCCCAGCGACACACCCAGTGCGGTGGCCACCCCCTTGCCGCCCTTGAAGCCGAAGTACACGGGATAGAGGTGGCCGATGAAGGCCGCGAGGCCGATCGCGGCCAGCACCCAGTCGGCCACGCCCAGGGCGTGGCCGACCAGCACCGGGATGAGCCCCTTGAGCATGTCGCCCAGAAGCGTGATGATGGCCGCCTTTTTGCCGCCCTCGCGCAGTACGTTGGTCGCGCCCGGGTTGCCCGAGCCCACTCCGCGCGGGTCCGGCAGCCCCATCAGGCGGCAGGTGATGATGGCGGTCGCCACCGAGCCGAGCAGGTAGGCGGCGACGATCAGCAGACTGTTTTCCAGCATGGCGGCTCACGTCCGGGAGGTGTGGGGCGCCGATGATAACCGCAGAAGACGGGTGACGGCGAGCGCCGGCCCGGGGACGGATGGATCTTTGAGCGATACCCGACTGCATGTCAGCGTGACCGGCGAGGGCCCCGACCTCGTCCTGCTGCACGGCTGGGGGCTGCACGGCGGCGTCTGGTCGACCCTGCTGCCGCGGCTGGCGGCGCACTACCGGGTGAGCGTGATCGATCTGCCCGGTCACGGGCGCTCGCCCGGGCGCCTGGGCGACCTCGGGCAGGCCGCCTCGGCCGTGCTGGCGGCGGCCCCGCCGGCCGCTACCTGGGTCGGCTGGTCGCTGGGCGGCATGATCGCCACAGCGGCCGCGGCGCAGGCGCCCGAGCGGGTCAGGCGCCTGCTGCTGGTGGCCAGCAATCCCCGGTTCGTGCAGCAGCCGGACTGGCCCTGCGCCATGGCCCCGGCAACGCTGGCGGCCTTCGCGGACGGCCTGGCGACGGATTTCGAGGCCACGCTCGGCCGGTTCCTCACCCTGCAGTTTCGCGGCGTGAAGGGCGCGGGCGAGACCCTGCGCGGCCTGCGCGCCGGGCTGGCCGCCCATCCGCCGACGGCGGAGAGCCTGCGTGACGGCCTGGCCATGCTCGGCGGTGCCGACCTGCGGCCGGCGCTGGCCGATTATCCCGGGCCGGTGGCGGCCGTGCTCGGCGAGCTCGACACCCTGGTGCCGGTCGCGGTGTCGGCATCGCTGACCGCCCTGCGTCCCGACATGGCGGTCAGCGTCATCGAGGGGGCCGGTCATGCCCCCTTCCTGACGCACCCGGGCCGCTTTCTCGCTGCCCTGGAGGACATGCCGGCGTGAGCGACAGGCCCTGGCATATCGACAAGCACCGCGTGCGGCAGTCCTTCGATGCCGCCGCCCGCGCCTACGACGAGGCCGCCGTGCTGCAGCACGAGGTGCGCGGCCGGCTGCTGGAACGGCTCGATTACATGAAGATCGAGCCGGCCCGGGTCCTCGATGCCGGCACCGGCACCGGCCGTGCGGCGGATGCCCTCCTGCGGCGTTATCCGAAGGCGCAGGTGATCTCGCTGGACCTCGCCTACGGCATGCTGCAGATCGCGCGTCGCCGCGGGCGCTGGCGCCGTCGGCCCCTGCCGGTGAACGCCGATATCGAGGCCCTGCCCTTCGCCGATGGCAGCTTCGACCTGATCTTCTCCAATCTCACCCTGCAGTGGGTCGAGGACATCGACCGCGTGTTCGCCGAGCTGCGCCGGGTGCTCGCCCCGCGGGGGCTGCTGCTGTTCACGAGCTTCGGCCCCGATACGCTCCGGGAGCTGCGCGATGCCTGGTCGCGTGTCGACGATCATCCGCACGTGAACGCCTTCCTCGACATGCATGACGTGGGCGATGCCCTGGTGCGGTCCGGCTTCGCCGATCCCGTGATGGACATGGAGATGCTCACCGTCACCTACCCGCAGGCACGCCAGCTGATGCGGGATCTCAAGCGTATCGGTGCGGGCAATGCCCTGCGCGAGCGTGCCCGGGGGATGACCGGCAAGTCGCGGCTGCAGGCGGTGGAGGCGGCCTACGAGGCGTATCGGACCGGGCAGGGGCTCTTGCCCGCGAGCTACGAGGTGGTCTACGGCCATGCCTGGGCGCCGGAGGCGCCGCCGCCGTCGTCCGGGGCCGGTGGACGGTCCATCGGTATTCCCGTGCGCGTGCAGCCGGTGTCGTCAGGGAACAAGGGGCGGGAAGGGGAAACTGACTAAAATGCCCGTCGATGGGCAATTTTCCCAAAAAACTCATAGAAATTATAAAAAAGTATTATTCAGGAATTTTATGAAGCCGAGTTATAAAGAATTTAATTGATTAATGAAAATTTTTAATTCGTTGATATTTATGAGAAATAAAACTTCTGTCGTGCATAAAATAGTTTTTGAGTGCGAATAAATATACAAAAATACTAATACGCTCAATTAATCAAAGATATTGTTCTGCCAGAATCGCTGAGCTAGCATGCCTCGTAACTGGAGGGGATTCCCATAACAAAATAATCACGGAGGGGACCCGGAGGCGCATGGTAGCGAACCACCAAGACAATCAGGCCCTTTGGCGCCGGTCTCGTCACCGGCTCGAGGCGCTGTTGTGCAAAGTCCTCCGGTGTTCAGCACCTGTCATCCCCGGCCATCTGTTGCCCGTCTCCCCGTCTTTCATGCCAGTCGTCTGGCATCCCGTCCTTGCCCTGACCCTATGTCTTGCCGCCATCCGCCTTGGTGGGTGGTGTTTGTCGTCGCAGCCTCATTGCCTGCGACGACACCCCTGTCACGTCCATCGTCCTGCCTGCCGTGGTGCCATGGCCGGCTGGGCTGCGGGCTGACCGGGCGGGCAAGGCGCGGGAGCGCCCGCTGGCGGGTGCATCCTCTCAAAACAATAACAACGACATAACAACAAACGGATCGCAACAGGATTCGGCAAAACCGAGTGGTGCCACGGCACCGCTCAACCACCACTTAGGAGGGACGCATGAAGAATGCGCAGTTGAAACCGGCAGTGGCCGCGTTGTCAGGCATCGCCCTGGCCATGTCAGCCGGAGGGGCCTTCGCAGACTGGGAAGTGAACATGCCGCGGGGTGTGACGGAGATCAGTAACACCGTCTATGACCTGCACATGCTGATCTTCTGGATCTGCGTCGTGATCGGCATCGTCGTTTTCGGGGCGATGTTCTACAGCATCGTCAAGCACCGCAAATCCAGGGGTGTGCAGGCGGCCCAGTTCCACGAGAGCACGACGGTGGAGATTCTCTGGACCCTGGTGCCCTTCCTGATCCTCGTAGGCATGGCCATCCCGGCCACCAAGACCCTGATCGCCATGGAAGACACGAGCAATGCCGACATGACCATCAAGGTCACCGGCTATCAGTGGAAATGGCACTACGACTACATGGACGAGGGCATCGGCTTCTTCAGCAATCTCGCCACATCGCGTGCCGCGATCGAAAACCGCGCCGAGAAGGGCGAGCATTATCTGCTCGACGTGGACAACCCGATCGTGGTGCCGATCAACAAGAAGATCCGTTTCCTGGTCACGGCCAACGACGTGATCCATGCCTTCTGGGTGCCGGACCTGGCGATGAAGAAGGATGCCATTCCGGGTTTCGTCAACGAGCTGTGGACACGCATCGATGAGCCGGGCGTCTACCGCGGTCAGTGTGCCGAGCTGTGCGGGAAGGACCATGGCTTCATGCCGATCGTGGTCGTCGCCATGGAGGAGAACGAATATCTCGACTGGGTGGCGGAGCAGAAGGCGGCACGCGAGGCCGAGCTGATGGCCTCCGACAAGGAATGGGGCATGAGCGACCTCATGGCCCGCGGCGAGAAGATCTACAACACCAATTGCGCCGCCTGTCACCAGGCCAATGGCGAGGGCATGGGCAGCGTGTTCCCGGCGATCAAGGGCAGCGCCGTGGCGACCGGCGAGGTCAAGGGGCATGTGGATCTCGTCATGAAGGGGGTGCCGGGTACGGCAATGGCCGCCTTCGGCCCGCAACTCAGTGACGTCGATCTGGCCGCTGTGATCACGTACCAGCGAAACGCCTTCGGTAACGATACCGGCGACGTGATCCAACCCACCGATATCAAGGCGGCGCGCTGAGCGCGACGGGAGGAATCTGATCATGAGTGCTGTGATTTCCGAAACGCATCACCACGAAGAACATCCGAGCGGCATCAAGCGCTGGTTGTTCACCACCAATCACAAGGACATCGGCAGTCTGTACCTGATGTTCGCGCTGCTGATGTTCTTCATCGGCGGGGCGATGGCTCTGGTGATCCGGGCCGAACTGTTCGAGCCCGGGTTGCAGATGGTCGAGCCGCAGTTCTTCAATTCCATGACGACCATGCATGCGCTGGTGATGATATTCGGTGTGGTCATGCCGGCCTTTACCGGGCTGGCCAACTGGCTCATTCCGATGATGGTCGGGGCCACCGACATGGCCCTGCCGCGCATGAACAACTGGAGCTTCTGGATCCTGCCGTTCGCCTTCACCATGCTGCTGTCCACGCTCTTCATGGATGGTGGTGGCCCGGCCGGCGGCTGGACCATGTACCCGCCGCTGATGCTGCAGACGGGCGACGCATTTCCGTTCGTGATCTTCGCCATCCACCTGATGGGGATCTCGTCGATCATGGGGTCCATCAACGTGATCGCGACCATCCTCAACATGCGGGCGCCGGGCATGAACCTGATGAAGATGCCCCTGTTCGTGTGGACCTGGCTGATCACGGCCTATCTGCTCATCGCCACGATGCCGGTGCTGGCGGGTGCGGTCACCATGCTGCTCACCGACAAGTACTTCGGTACCAGTTTCTTCAGTGCGGCCGGTGGTGGTGACCCGGTGATGTTCCAGCACATCTTCTGGTTCTTCGGGCATCCGGAGGTGTACATCCTGATCCTGCCGGCATTCGGTATCGCCTCGAGCATCATCCCGACCTTTGCCCGCAAGCCGCTGTTCGGTTATGCCTCCATGGTCTATGCCACGGCGAGCATCGCCTTCCTCTCCTTCATCGTGTGGGCGCACCACATGTTCACGGTGGGGATGCCGCTGGCCGGTGAGCTCTTCTTCATGCTGACCACGATGATGATCGCGGTGCCGACCGGGGTGAAGGTCTTCAACTGGGTGGCGACCATGTGGAAGGGGGCGATGACCTTCGAGACGCCCATGCTGTTCGCCCTGGGTTTCGTCATCATGTTCACCATCGGTGGCTTCTCCGGTCTGATGCTCGCCATCGCGCCGGTGGACTTCCAGTATCACGACACCTATTTCGTGGTGGCACACTTCCACTACGTGCTGGTGCCGGGGGCGGTCTTCTCCATCATTGCCGCCGTGTACTACTGGCTGCCGAAGTGGACTGGTCACATGTATAACGAGACGCTCGGCAAGTGGCATTTCTGGCTGTCGACGATCTTCGTCAATCTGACCTTCTTCCCGATGCATTTCGTCGGGCTGGCAGGCATGCCGCGACGCATTCCCGATTACGCGCTGCAGTTCGCCGACTTCAATGCCATCGCCTCGATCGGCGCCTTTGGCTTCGGCTTCGCCCAGCTGCTGTTCGTCTATCTCATCTTCCAGACGATACGTGGCGGCGAAAAGGCCACCGATCAGGTGTGGGAAGGGGCGCATGGGCTGGAGTGGACGCTGTCCTCCCCGCCGCCCTATCACAGCTTCACGACGGCGCCTGAAATCAAGTAGCGAATCAGCCGGGCGGTCGTTACGGCCGCCCGGAAACAGGAGGCGATATGCAGGACACGCATCAGCAACACCGCATCCGTATCACGCTGGCGATACTCGCGCTGGTGGCGATCGGTTTCTATGTGGGTTTTTTCATCCTCATGGGCACTCGCTAGGGGCGTGTGATGAAAGGGCGCTACGCAACCTACCGGACCCCGTTCAAGCTCGGCGTATTCGTGCTGGCGATGTTCGGTTTCGGTTTTGCGCTGGTGCCGCTTTATAACGTCTTCTGCGAGATCACCGGGTTGAATGGCAAGACCGGTGTGGTCGACGAGTCGGTGGTGGCGAGCTATGCCTTCGACCCGGATCGCGAGATCGTGGTCGAATTCATGACCAGTCTCAATCAGGGACTGCGCTGGGAGTTTGCTCCGGAAGTGACGAAGATGAAGGTGCATCCCGGCAAGGTCTACACGGTGAATTTCCATGCCCGCAATCTCACGGACAGAAATGTCACCGGCCAGGCCATCCCCAGTGTGGCGCCGAATGTCGCCTCCCGCTATTTCAGCAAGACCGAGTGTTTCTGTTTTACGCAGCAACTGTTTCAGGCAGGGGAGGGCCGTGACATGCCGGTCAGCTTCGTAATCAACCCGAAGCTGCCGGCCCATGTCACCACCATCACCCTTTCATATACGTTTTTTGATACGGATCAGAAGGTCGCCCTGTACGACTAGGGCGGGATCCGTGCAACGGATGGGATAACAACCAAAGGGGGTTTTACCATGGCTCATGCACAAGGGCAGTATTACATCCCGCATGGCAGCCACTGGCCCATCGTCGGCTCGGTCGGTCTCACGACCCTGCTGGTGGGCTTTGCATCCTGGCTCAATGGTGCGGATTTTGGCCAATTGCTGATGCTGGTGGGCTTCGTCATCACACTGGTGATGATGTTCGGCTGGTTCGGCACCGTGATCAGGGAGAGCCAGTCTGGCGCCTACAACGCGCAGGTCGACCTCAGCTTCCGCTGGGGGATGTTCTGGTTCATCTTCTCGGAGGTGATGTTCTTTGCCGCCTTCTTCGGTGCGCTCTTCTACGCCCGTCAGTACTCCGTGCCGTGGCTGGGTGGCGAAGGCGACGGGGTGTCGACCAATGCGGTGCTATGGCCCAACTTCGAGGCGGCCTGGCCGACTGGCGGCCCGGGCGAGGTCGGCGGGCAGTTCGAGATCATGGGGGCCTGGGGCATTCCGGCGCTCAATACGGCCATTCTGCTCACCTCGGGCGCGACCATCACCTGGGCGCATCATGCGCTGAAGGAAGACAAGCGCGGCCAGCTGGCCCTGGGTCTCTTCCTGACGGTGTTGCTGGGCGTGATCTTCCTGGGCTTCCAGGCCTATGAATACATGCATGCCTACGCGGATCTCAACCTCAAGATGAGCTCGGGTATCTACGGCTCCACCTTCTTCATGCTCACCGGCTTCCACGGTCTGCACGTGACCATCGGCGCCATCATGCTGGCCGTGATGCTGATCCGGGTGCTGAAGGGGCATTTCACGTCGAAGAACCACTTCGCCTTCGAGGCGGCAGCCTGGTACTGGCACTTCGTCGACGTGGTGTGGCTCGG
>JAJLKJ010000084.1:0-10301 GCA_033839185.1 Gammaproteobacteria bacterium | reverse complement strand
CGAGCGCCTGGTGGACATCGTGCGGGAGGAGGCGCGTGCCTGGGCGGGTGCCCACCCCGAGCTGCAGGTGCACAGCGAGGATGGCGCCGTCGAGGCCCTGGCGCGCAACCTGGCCGGCCTGAGCGTGGAGGACGCCCGGCGTCTCGCCCGCCAGGCCATTGCCGACGACGGGGCGCTTACCCACAGCGATCTCACGCCCGTGATGGAGGCCAAGTACCAGCTCCTGGCCCGCGACGGCGCGCTGAGCTTCGAATACGACACCGCGCGCTTCTCCGACGTGGGCGGGATGAACCGGCTCAAGACCTGGCTGGAGCAGCGCAGGCGCGTATTCCTCGCCGATACCCCGCCCCCCGGGCTGGACCCGCCCAGGGGGATCATGCTGCTGGGCGTGCAGGGTTGCGGCAAGAGCCTGTCGGCCAAGGCCATCGCGGGGGTGTGGGGCGTGCCGCTGCTGCGCCTGGACGGCGGCGCGCTCTACGACAAGTACATCGGCCAGACCGAGAAGAACCTGCGCGAGGCGCTGAAGACGGCCGAGGTGATGGCCCCCTGCGTGCTGTGGATCGACGAGATCGAGAAGGCGCTGGCGGTGGGGGACTCCGATGGCGGCACCTCGCGGCGCGTGCTGGGCACGCTGCTCACCTGGATGGCCGAGCGCAGGGCGCCGGTGTTTCTCGCCGTCACCGCCAACGACATCCAGCAGCTGCCGCCGGAGCTGATCCGCAAGGGCCGGCTGGACGAGATCTTCTTCGTCGACCTGCCGGATGCCGACACCCGCAAGGTGATCTTCGACATCCACCTGAGAAAGCGCGGTGCCGACGCGGCCGGATTCGATCTGGACCGCCTGGCCGCGATCAGCGAGGGCTTCTCCGGTGCCGAGATCGAGCAGGCGGTGGTGGCGGCCTTCTACGCCGCCCACGCCCGCGACCAGGGCGTGAGCCCCGCCGACCTCGCCCGCGAGATCGTCTCCACCCGCCCGCTGTCGGTGGTGATGGCGGAGAAGATCGATGCGCTGCGGGCGTGGGCGGCCTCGCGTACCGTGCCCGTCAACTGACGGGCCGGCCCGGCCTCAGGTCTTGATCGTCAGCCGGCCGGCGTCCGCGGCCAGTGTCAGTTCACCGTTCAGAAACGCCCGTATGGCCCGCCCGGCGAGCTTGCCGCGCCAGCCGTGCAGCAGGGCGTTGTCGGTATCGCCCAGGATCACGGCCTCCACGTCCTTGCGCGAGGCGATCGCGCCGGGGCTGATGTCGGCGTCGAGTGCGCTCTGGCGCAGCACCGCCATGGCGGCATCGGCCAGCGGCTCCTGCGCCGGCGGCAGCCGGTCGCGCAGGACGAGTTCGGGCCATTCGCCTTTCGGCCGGGCGCGGCCCGTCTCGATGAGCCCGAGCAGGGTCTGGCCGCGCCGCTCGATGATGCGCGGCTCCAGCGCGCGGATCTTCGCCAGGCCCTTCTCGTCCGCGGGCATGCGCCGGGCGAGGTCCATGAGCACGTCGTCGCTCAGGATCCAGCGCCGCGGCTTGTCCTTCTCCATGGCCTGACGTTCGCGCCAGGCGGCGAGCACCTGCAGCACGGCGAGCTGCGCGCCCTTGAGAAACTGCACGCCCTTGATCTTCTTCCACATCGCGTCCGGATCGGTGACGAAACGCGACTCGGCGCTGAGCTGGGCGAAGTCCTCGTCCAGCCAGTCCAGCCGGCCGAGCTCGACCAGCGTGGCGCGCATCTGCGGGTAGATCTGCGCTAGGTAGCGCACGTCGTCGGCGGCGTAGTTGAGCTGGTCCTCGTCCAGCGGGCGCTGCGCCCAGTCGGTGCGCGCATGCGACTTGTCGAGCTCCAGCCCCAGCGCGTTCTGCACCAGCTTGCCGTAGCCGATCTGCTCGCCCTGGCCGAGCACGGCGGCGGCGATCTGGGTGTCGAAGATCGGCGTGGGCACCTGGCCGGAGAGCTGGTGGAAGATCTCCAGGTCCTGGTGCGCGGCATGCAGCACCTTCAGCGTGGCCGGATCGTTGAGGAGGGCGAACAGCGGCGTCAGGTCCTCGATGGCCAGCGGGTCGATGCAGGCGATCACCTCGGGCGTGCCGATCTGCACCAGGCACAGGCGCGCATGGTAGGTCTTCTCGCGGATGAACTCGGTGTCCAGCGCCAGCCAGTCCGCGCCGCGCAGTTCGTCGCAGAGGGCGGCGAGGGCGGCGGCATCGTCGATGTAGCGGATATCGGACATCGGCGGCTCAGTCCTGCGGCCGGTTCTGGTCGAAGGCGGCGAGCTGTTCGGCGCTGGCCTCCTGCTGGTATTTCGCCTTCCACTCGGCATAGGGCATGCCGTAGACGATCTCGCGGGCCTGCTCGTAATCCATCTCGACGCCGCGCTCCTCGGCGGCGGCGCGATACCACTTGGAGAGGCAGTTGCGGCAGAAGCCGGCCAGGTTCATGAGGTCGATGTTCTGCACGTCGCTGCGTTCGCGCAGGTGTTCGACCAGGCGGCGGAAGGCGGCGGCCTCGAGTTCGGTGCGGGTTTGCTGATCCATGGGGTGTTTCCTCGGGGGATACTGATTCTGCGCGCCTATGGTAACAGCTGGAGGCCCCGGATTCGTCGCGGACAAAAAAATCGCACCACGGAGGGTGCGATAAGGGAGAGGCGTGTTGCGCGGTAGTGCGTCAGAAGACTTCGTCCCCCTGGGCGACGAGCTGGCGCGTGGCGTCCTGACGCTGGGTATCCGACAGCTGCCTGTCGATGCGTTCCAGCCGTGCCTGCGAGGAGGCGAAGCCGTTGTTGGCGGCGCGCTGGTACCAGTACCAGGCGGCGGCCAGGTCCTGGTCGACGCCGTTCCCCTTCTCATACAGGGTACCCAGCATGTGCTGGGCGGCCGCGAAGTCGCGCCCGGCGAGGTCGCGGAAGAGTTCGACGGCGCGTTCGGGCGATTTCTCCTCGCCCTGGCTGCCGAGCAGGTGGTGCAGGGCCTTGTTGAACTGGTCGGCCGGGTCCGCGAAGGCCTGGTCTTCTGCCAGCGCCGGGGCGGCGAGCGCCACGAGGCCTGCGAGCAGGATGGGGGGCAGCATCTTCATGGGGCACGTCCTGTGGTCTGGGTGAGTGATCTGGTCTGTTCCTGTAGCAAAGGATTGCAGAGCCCCTGTGTATTACAAGGCGAATACGGCACGACCTGTTGTTTCTTTGATAGGCTTCACGAACCCCCTGTGATGCCCTGCCCAGTCGAGGTGGACATGGTTCAAGTTTCTGTTGTGCCTGGAAAAATGGTTCTCCAATGCATTATTGCTTCCGTACTGTTGCTGGGGCTGACCGGCTGCGGCGGCGCCTCGCCGTCGCCCGGGGACGTTCCCGCCGTGCCGGACCTGATCTGGGACGTGCGTGGCGAGCGTGCGATGAAGCCCGATGCCCTAGAGCGGCGCCTGTCGCGCGCGCCGGTGGTGCTCATCGGCGAGGTGCATGACAACCCGCGCCACCATGCCATCGAGGCCGAGCTCATCCTCGCCCTGGTACGCATGGGGCGTCATGACGCCGTGGCCCTGGAGATGCTCGATCGCGGCCAGCAGGCCGAACTCGACCGCCTGTGGCGCGAGGGGGCCGGGGTGGAGGCCGTGCTCGAGGCCATGGGGTTCGACGACCGCGGCTGGGGCGCCGGGCAGTACCGGCCGGTGGTGGCGGCCATGCACGAGGCCGAGGTGATTCCGCTGGCGGCCAACCTCTCGCGTGAGGAGGCCGGGCGGGTGATGCGCGAGGGGGGCGATGCCCTGTTCGGTCCGCAGGAGCGGGCGCGGCTGGCCCTGGATGGCGCGTGGCCGGCCGAGGCCGAGTCGCGCCTGGTCGGTGCCCTGCGCGAGTCGCACTGCAATGCCCTGCCGGAAGACCTGCTGCCCGGGATGCTGGCCGCGCAGCGGGCCCGCGACGCCGTGCTGGCCGACCGTCTGCTGACGCGGCTGGACGATGGGGTGATCCTGGTGGCCGGCGCCCAGCACGTGCGCCGCGACCACGGCGTGCCGGTCTACCTGGCGGCCCGGGAGCCGGGGCTGGAGGTGGCGGTGGTGCGGCTGGTGGAGGTGGTTGGCGAGCGGCCGGTGGCCGACTACCTCGAGGGCGGGGCCTTCGACTACCTCTGGTTCACCACGCGCACGGCGCGGCCCGATCCCTGCGCGCAGTTCCGGCAGCGGGATTGATGCCGCGGGTCAGCCGCTTCAGCGCAGGCAGCAGCGGCGGCGCAGGTCGCGCAGCAGCAGGAAGACCCAGGGCCAGAGCAGCATGCTGGTGACCAGCGGGCCCCAGTAGGCCCAGCTGGCGGCCTCGTGGCCGGTGATGCCATAGATCCACAGCACCAGCAGCAGGTAGAGGGCGATCATGGCGCCGATGGAGACGGCCTGCTGCCAGAGCGGGTAGACGCGCACCCGCTGGTGCAGCTTGATGGCGAGGTAGGCGGCGACGGCCAGGCCCAGGGCATGCTGGCCGAGCACCGCGCCCTTGAGCACGTCCAGCGCCAGGCCCATCCCCCAGCCGATGCCGACACCGATGCGCCCGGGCAGGGCCATGGCCCAGTAGATCACCGTCATGGCCACCCACTCCGGGCGCAGCGGTACCGCCCAGTCGGGCATGGGGACCACGCTGAGCATCAGTGCGGCGAGGAAGGTGATCGGGATGATCCAGGGGCGTTCGCGGAATTCGCTCATTGCGGCGCCTCTGTCGGGGCGGTGGCCGGCGCCTGTGCAGCTTCGGCCGGCGGCTCATCCAGCAGCATCTCGCTGGTCCACACCAGCAGGACCTCGCGGCTGCTGTCCAGGCCGGCCAGCGGCCGGGCCTCCACGCGGGCGAAGGGTTCGCCCGGGACGCGTTCCACGACGGTGACCTCGGCCACCGGGTAGTCCGGCGGGAAGCGCTGGCCCAGTCCCGAGGTGCTGACGGTATCGCCCACCTCGATGTCGGCGCTGTTCGGGATGTGGCGCAGCTCCAGTCGTTCGGGGGTGCCGGTGCCCACGGCCAGGGTGCGCAGGCCATTGCGTGCCACCTGCACGGGCAGGGCATGACTGGGATCGGAGATGAGGATGGCGGTGGCGTGCAGCGGGTTGACGCGTACCACCTGCCCCATCACGCCGCGGGCATCGATCATGGGCTGCCCCATGCGCACGTCGTGGCGCGAGCCCTTGTCGATGAGGACTTCCTGCTTGTAGGGGTCGAGGTCCACCGACAGCAGCTCCGCCACCATCACGCGCTGCTCGAGGCGCTGCGAGGCTTCCAGCAGGTCGCGCAGGCGGGTGTTCTCCTGCTGCAGCCCCTCGAGGCGCTGCAGACGCTCCTGGATCAGCAGCTGCTCCTGCTGCAGGCGCCGGTTCTCTTCCAGCAGGGTGTCGCGGGTGGCGAGGCTGTCGCTGGCCCAGTCGCTGGCCGCGAAGGGCAGGTTGACCACGTACTGGATGGGGGCCACGGCCACCTCCAGCACGCTGCGGATGCGATCCAGGTGGCCGAAGCGGTGGTCCAGGGTCATCAGCCCCAGGGAAAGCACCATGAACACCACCAGCCTGGCGGTGAGGGAGGGGCCAAGGTCGAAGAGTGACTGCTTAATGGTGACCGCTCCCCGGTGGGGTTATTCCACGGCGAGGAAGTGGGTGCCCTGTTCGTCCATCATCTCCAGCACCTTGCCGCCGCCGCGGGCGACGCAGGTGAGGGGGTCGTCGGCGATCACCACGGGGATGCCGGTCTCTTCCATCAGCAGGCGATCGAGATCGCGCAGCAGTGCACCGCCGCCGGTCAGGACGATGCCGCGCTCGGCCACGTCGGCGCCGAGTTCGGGCGGGGTCTGCTCCAGCGCGGTCTTCACGGCGCTGACGATGCCGTACAGGGGCTCCTGCAGGGCCTCGAGCACCTCGTTGCTGGTCAGCGTGAAGCTGCGCGGCACGCCCTCGGCGAGGTTGCGGCCCTTCACTTCCACCTCCAGCAGCTCCTGGCCCGGATAGGCCGAGCCGATCTCGTGCTTGATGCGCTCGGCGGTGGCCTCGCCGATGAGGATGCCGTAGTTGCGGCGCACGTAATTGATGATGGCCTCGTCGAACTTGTCGCCGCCGATGCGCACCGAGGCCGAGTAGACGATGCCGTTGAGCGACATCACCGCCACCTCGGAGGTGCCGCCGCCGATGTCCAGCACCATGGAGCCGCGGGCCTCGTCCACCGGAATGCCGGCGCCGATGGCGGCGGCCATGGGTTCCTCGATGAGATACACGCGGCGGGCGCCGGCGCCGGCGGCGGATTCGCGGATCGCGCGGCGCTCGACCTGGGTGGCGCCGCAGGGCACGCAGACCACCACGCGCGGGCTGGGGCGGAACAGGCGGCTCTGGTGCACCTTCTTGATGAAGTGCTGCAGCATCTTCTCGGTATAGGTGAAGTCGGCGATCACGCCGTCCTTCATCGGGCGGATGGCGGTGATGTTCTCGGGCGTGCGGCCGAGCATCTTCTTCGCCTCGATGCCCACGGCCTCGATGGACTTGGGGCCACCCGGGCCGCGGTCCTGGCGAATGGCGACCACGGAGGGCTCGTTGAGCACGATGCCCTTGCCGCGCATGTAGATCAGCGTATTGGCGGTGCCGAGGTCGATCGAGATGTCGTTGGACAGGAAGCCGAAGAGGGAATCAAACATGGTGGTCCGTCAATCCGAGAGAATAAGGGGTGCAGCCCGAGCGAAGCGGCTACTTTAGCAACGGGTCGGGCATTGGGCAAGGCGCGCCGCCGGGCGCTTTGCGCGAACTGTGGGCTGTGTCATGCGCCACCTGGCTGCCGCGTGGCCGGCACGATGGCCGGCGGCGGGTCGGATATGGTATTTTTGACGGCTTTCACCGCATTCGAAGACCAGTGGAGATTCCGGAATGGAACTGGGCCCGAAAGACATCGAGAAGATCGCTCACCTCGCCCGCCTGCGCATCGAGGAGGGTGACATCCCGGCCTATGCCGACAACCTCAGTCACATCCTCGACCTGGTCGAGCAGATGAATGGCGTGGACACCGACGGCGTGGCACCCATGGCGCATCCACAGGATGCCTCCCAGCGTCTGCGCCCCGACGAGGTGACCGAAGCGGACCAGCGCGAGCATTTCCAGGCCAACGCGCCGGCCACCGAGGCCGGCCTGTACCTCGTGCCCAAGGTCATCGAGTGACGCGCGCCGTCCGCCCTGCCGATTCAACCGACCGGATGTTTGCCAGCCATGCATAACAAGACGATTGCCGAGCTCGCCGCCGCCCTCCAGCAGGGCGAGGTCTCCAGCGTGGAGCTCACGCAGCACTTCATCGAGCGTATCGAGACCCTCGACGTCGAGCTCAACGCCTTCATCACCGTGACGCCGGAACATGCCCTGGATGCAGCCCGGGCGGCCGACGCGCGCATCAAGGCCGGTGATGCCGGCCCGCTCACCGGTGTGCCGATCGCGCACAAGGACATCTTCTGCACCCGCGGCGTACGCACGAGCTGCGGTTCGCGCATGCTCGACAACTTCGTCGCACCCTACGACGCGACCGTGGTCGAGCGGCTGCAGGCGGCCGGTGCCGTGACGCTGGGCAAGACCAACATGGACGAGTTCGCCATGGGCTCCTCCAATGAGACCAGTTTCTACGGCCCGGTGAAGAATCCCTGGGACACCGCGCGCGTACCCGGCGGCTCCTCCGGCGGTTCGGCCGCGGCCGTGGCCGCGCGCCTGGCGCCGGCCGCCACCGGCACCGACACTGGCGGCTCCATCCGCCAGCCGGCGGCGCTTTGCGGCATCACCGGCCTCAAGCCCACCTACGGCCGCGTCTCGCGCTGGGGCATGATCGCCTTCGCCTCCTCGCTGGACCAGGGCGGCCCGATGGCCCGCACCGCCGAGGACTGCGCCATCCTGCTCGGCGCCATGGCCGGTTTCGACACCAAGGACTCCACCAGCATCGACCGCCCGGTGGACGACTACGTCGGCGCGCTGAACAGCGACCTCAAGGGCCTGAAGATCGGCCTGCCGAAGGAATACTTCGGCGAGGGCCTGGACGCCGACGTGGCGCAGGCCATCGAGGCGGCCATCGACGAGTACAAAAAGCTCGGCGCGGAAGTGGTCGAGATCAGCCTGCCCAATACCCACCTGGCCGTGCCCGCCTACTACGTGGTGGCCCCGGCCGAGTGCTCCTCCAATCTCTCGCGTTTCGACGGCGTGCGTTTCGGCTACCGCTGCGAGGAGCCGAAGGACCTGGTCGATCTCTACACCCGCTCGCGCGGCGAGGGCTTCGGCGCCGAGGTGAAGCGCCGCATCATGATCGGTACCTATGCGCTGTCGGCCGGCTACTACGACGCCTACTACCTCAAGGCGCAGAAGATCCGCCGCCTCATCAGCGACGATTTCCGCAAGGCCTTCGAGCAGGTGGACGTGATCATGGGGCCGTCTTCGCCGAGCACCGCCTTCAGGGTGGGCGAGAAGGCCGACGACCCGGTCACCATGTATCTGTCCGACATCTACACCATCGCCGCAAACCTGGCGGGGCTGCCGGGTATGTCGGTGCCGGCCGGCGAGGTCGGCGGTCTGCCGGTCGGCCTGCAGATCATCGGCAACTATTTCGACGAGGCCCGCCTGCTCAACGTCGCCCACCGGTTCCAGCAGGCGACCGACTGGCACAGCCGTGCTCCGCAGGGCTTCGAGTAAGCCGCCGGGGTTTCGAACAAGTCTTTGAATCACGTGCGCCGCAGCCGATGTGCGCGGCGACCAGACCGAGGTCTAGAACAAATGGAATGGGAAACAGTCATCGGGCTTGAGATCCACGCGCAGCTCGCGACGAAGAGCAAGATCTTCTCCGGCGCGTCGACCGCCTATGGTGCCGAACCCAACACCCAGGCCTGTGCCGTCGACCTGGGGCTGCCGGGCGTGCTGCCGGTGCTCAACGCCGAGGCCGTGCGCATGGCCGTGAAGCTGGGCCTGGCCATCGGCGCGACCATCTCGCCGCGTTCGGTGTTCGCCCGCAAGAACTACTTCTATCCCGACCTGCCCAAGGGCTACCAGATCTCGCAGTTCGAGCTGCCGGTGGTGGGCCTGGGTTCGCTGGAGATCGAGCTCGAGGACGGCAGCACCAAGACCATAGGCGTGACCCGCGCGCACCTGGAGGAAGACGCGGGCAAGTCGCTGCACGAGGACTTCGCCGGCATGACCGGCATCGACCTCAACCGCGCCGGCACGCCGCTGCTGGAGATCGTCTCCGAGCCGGACATGCGTTCGGCCAAGGAGGCGGTGGCCTACATGAAGAAGCTGCACGCCCTGGTGCGCTATCTCGAGATCTGCGACGGCAACATGCAGGAGGGTTCCTTCCGCTGCGACGCCAACGTCTCGGTGCGGCCGAAGGGCCAGCACGAGTTCGGCACCCGCTGCGAGATCAAGAACCTCAACTCCTTCCGCTTCGTCGAGCGCGCCATCGACTACGAGGTCGAGCGCCAGATCGACATCATCGAGGGCGGCGGCTCCATCGTGCAGGAGACGCGCCTGTACGATCCGGACAAGGGCGAGACGCGCTCCATGCGCAGCAAGGAAGAGGCGAACGACTACCGCTACTTCCCCGACCCGGACCTGCTGCCGCTGGACATCGACGAGGCCTTCATCGACAAGGTGCGCGCGACCCTGCCGGAGCTGCCGGACGAGAAGAAGCACCGCTTCATGACGCACTACGGCCTGTCGGCCTACGATGCCGGCGTGCTCACCGCCAGCCGCGAGATGGGCGACTTCTACGAGGCCGTGGTCAAGGCCTGCGGCGGTAATGCCAAGCTCGCCGCCAACTGGGTGATGGGCGATTTCTCCGCCTTCCTCAACAAGGACAACACGGACGTGACCGCGGCGCCGGTCACCGCCGGCATGCTCGGTCAGCTCCTTGAGCGTATCGAGGACAACACCATCTCCGGCAAGATCGCCAAGGACGTGTTCGAGGCGATGTGGAACGGCGAGGGCACGGCCGACGAGGTGATCGAGAGCAAGGGCCTCAAGCAGATCACCGACACCGGCGCCATCGAGGCCATCTGCGACAAGGTGATCGCCGAGAACCCGGCCCAGGTCGAGCAATACCGTGCCGGCAAGGACAAGCTGATCGGTTTCTTCGTCGGGGCGGTGATGAAGGAGTCCCGGGGCAAGGCGAACCCGGGGCAGGTGAACGCCATCCTCACCGAGAAACTGAAGGGGTAGTGAGGCGCGAGAGGTTGGGCGCGAGCAGCCTTTGCTCTTCGTCTGGCACCTGACGCCTCACGCCTGTCGATTATGGACGAGCGCGACTCCCTGCAACGCTTCCTCATCGAGCACACCAACGTGCGCGGTGAGTGGGTGCA
>JAJLKJ010000083.1:0-3769 GCA_033839185.1 Gammaproteobacteria bacterium | reverse complement strand
CATCCACGAACTCGCCGTGAAGATCCTGCAGTTCAATGCCGGGCCCTGGGAGACCTTCTGGGTGCTGTTCTATGGCTTTGCGACCTACGGCAATGCAGGCTGGATGCGGGAGCAGGTCTGCATCTACATGTGTCCCTACGCACGCTTCCAGAGTGCGATGTTCGACCGTGACACACTGGTCATCTCCTACGATGAGTCGCGGGGCGAGCCGCGCGGCTCGCGCAAGCGCGACGAGGATCATCGCGCACGCGGCCTGGGTGACTGCATCGACTGCACACTGTGCGTGCAGGTCTGCCCCACAGGCATCGACATCCGCGACGGCCTGCAGTACCAGTGCATCGGCTGTGCCGCCTGTGTCGACGTCTGCGACCAGGTGATGGAGAAGATGAGCTATCCGAAGGGGCTCATCCGCTATACCACGGAGAATGCCATGCAGGGCGGTCACACGCGCGTGCTGCGGCCCCGCATCGTGATCTACTCCATCATCCTGCTCATCATCGCGGCCGGCCTGGTCTATGGCCTGGCGACGCGCGTGCCGCTGCAGCTGGACGTGATGCGCGACCGCAATACCCTGTATCGCGAGACCACCCTGGGGCTGGCGGAGAACGTCTACACACTGCGGCTCATCAATATGCAGGATGTCACGCAGCGCTTCGTCCTGACGGTGGAAGGCATTCCCGACCTGCGTCTGGTGGCCGAACAAGCCGAGGTCGAGGTGCCGGGAGGCGAGATCGTCACGCTGCCGGTGCGGGTGCAGGCCGACCCGGTGCACCTGGAACGTGCCAGCAGCGAGATACGCTTCACCGCCACCGCCGTGGACAATCCGAAACTGCGACGTACGCAGGACGCCCGTTTCCTGGGCCCCGTCAACCGCTGAGGTCAGCATGCACGCAAACACACCGCCGCCCTGGTATCGACAGTTCTGGCCCTGGGTGCTGATCGGGTTGCCGGCCAGCGCCGTGGCCGCGAGTCTGTTCACCATCCACCTCGCCCTGCAGACCGACGACACACTGGTGGTGGACGAGTACTACAAGGCGGGCCTGGCCATCAACCAGGAGCTGGGGCGCGATCGCGTGGCGGCCGAGCAGGGACTGTCGGCCGAGCTCGCGCTCACCGAGGCGGGCCTGCGCGTGCGACTCACGGGTGACGCAGCGGGTACTCCGCCCCAGCGCCTGCGGGTCTCCCTGATACACCCCACGCTGGCCGGACGCGATCGCGACGTCACGCTGCTGCCGGGGGCGGACGGTGCCTATCACGGCCAGCTGAAGGATCCGGGGCGTGGGGAGTGGCGTGTGCTGCTCATGCCCGAAAACCGCCACTGGCGGCTGCAGGGGCGCTGGAACCCGCAGGCCCAGGGGGCGATGGTGCTGGAGCCGGCGGTGCAATGACGGCGCTGGCGACTGGCCCAGCGGGCGAATCGTCGCCGTGCAGTCAGCGCTGGCGGCCCAGCCAGCGGTCCATCGCCCGGTAGGTCAGCGCCTCGGTCAGGTGCGCAGTGGTGATGCGCGCACTGTCGCCGAGGTCCGCGATGGTGCGGGCCACCTTGAGGATGCGATGCTCGGCACGCATCGACAGGCCAAAGCGGCGGATGGCCTCCTGCAGGAGCGCCGCATCCGTTTCATCGAGCGCACAGTCACGCGCCATTTCCCGATTGTTGAGTTGCGCATTGGCTTTGCCCGCCCGGGCCAGCTGTCGTTCGCGCGCGGCCAGTACGCGGTCGCGTATGGTCGCGCTGTCCTCGCCTGCCTCCGCACGTTCCAGCGCCTCGCGTGAGGGTCGCAGCACCTCGATCTGCAGGTCGATACGGTCCAGCAGCGGGGCGGAGATGCGGGCGCGATGCCGTCGCTGCTGCTCCGGCGTGCAACGGCAGTGCTCGCCGAGGTCGCAGTCATAGCCCTGTGGGCAGGGGTTCATGGCGGCGACGAGCTGGAAGCGGGCCGGAAACTCCGCCTGGCGGGCCGCCCGCGAGATGGTGATGCGGCCGGTCTCGATCGGCTCGCGCAGGACCTCCAGCACGCGCCGGTCGAACTCGGTGAGCTCGTCGAGAAAGAGTACGCCGTTGTGCGAAAGCGAGATCTCGCCCGGGCGCGGATGCGAGCCGCCACCGACCAGCGCCACGCCCGAGGCCGTGTGATGCGGGCAGCGAACGGGGCGGCGCTTCCAGTGGCGGATGTCGAAGCCGCTGTCGCCGATGGAGACCACGGCTGCCGTCTCGATGGCCTCTGCGTCGGTCAGCGGAGGCAGGATGGTGGCCAGCCGCGAGGCCAGCATGGTCTTTCCGGTGCCCGGCGGCCCGATCATCAACAGGTTGTGCTGTCCGGCGGCGGCGATCTCCAGCGCGCGCTTGGCGTGGTGCTGGCCGCGTACGTCGGCCAGGTCCAGGTCCGGGTCAGGGGGTTGATTCGGTGCCCGGATGTCATGTGCTGCGATGCGCGTGTCGCCCAGCAGGTGGGCGCAGACCTCGAGCAGGTGGCGGGCGGGCAGCACCTCGACCTCGTGCACCAGGGTGGCCTCGTCGGCATTCTCGGCGGGCACCACCAGCGCCCGCCCCGAGTCACGGCAGGCCAGTGCCATGGGCAGCAGGCCGCGTACCGGGCGGATCTCGCCCGACAGGCCCAGTTCGCCGGCGAACTCGTATTGCCGCAGTGGTTCGACGGGGATCTGTTTCGAGGCCGCCAGGATGCCCAGGGCGATGGGCAGGTCGAAGCGGCCACCGTCCTTGGGCAGGTCGGCGGGTGCGAGGCTCACGGTGATACGGCGGGCGGGGAATTCGAAGCGGGAGTTGACGATGGCCGCACGCACGCGATCGCGGCTTTCCTTAACGGCGGTCTCGGGCAGGCCGACGATGGAGAAGCTCGGCAGGCCGTTGGCGAGATCGACCTCGACGCTCACCAGCGGGGCATGGATGCCGTCCTGAGAACGGGAATAGGTATTGGCGAGTGACATGTCTCTTCCCTGATGACCGTGTTGGGCGTCCCGCCCGGCGCTGTGCTGCTGCGGCTACGACTCGTCGAGCCGGGCCTCCAGCTCGCGGATCTGTGCCTCCAGTCGCTCGAGCTTTTCGCGGCTGCGCGCGAGCAGTGCCTGTTGCACCTCGAATTCCTCACGCGTCACCAGGTCCATCCTGCGCAGGGCGCCGTGCAGGGTGGCGCGGAAGTTCTTCTCCGCATCCTGCTGGAAGGCCGCCGCGCCCTCGGGCAGGGCCTGGCTGAGGCGATGGGCGAGTTCGTCGATCAGTTTCGTGTTCATGGGGATTACTTTATCACGCCGGCCGATCGCTGCCAGCCGGATGGGCGCACGGTAAGGGTGCGGGCGCCCGATTCCAGTGCACCGCAAGTGTGCAGGAACCTCGGGTTCATCTGCCTGTCATGCGTGGTTGCTGCCGCGGATAAAATGATAACTACTTGAATGGCATATAGAAAGTAAACTTGGCACGGCGAGTGCAATAGGGGAAAGCGAGGCTTCACCTTTTTCATCACCACACTCGCAGGAGTAAGAATAATGCGTAACGTATTTGCCAAGTCGCTGTTGGCCGCCGCTGTGGCCGGTTCCCTCTTCGGTGCCGCCGGCACCGCCTCTGCTGAAGTGTCCGCCAGCGTCGCGGCCTCGAGCATGTACCTGTGGCGCGGTCAGAACCTGACCCCCGATGGCGCTGCGGTCAGCGGCTCCCTCGATTACGCGCACGAGAGCGGCTTCTATGCCGGTATCTGGACCAGCACCGAGACCGAGGGTCACGAGACCGACCTGTACGCCGGCTTTGCCGGTGAAG
>JAJLKJ010000082.1:0-25045 GCA_033839185.1 Gammaproteobacteria bacterium | reverse complement strand
CGCCTGAGGTCTTCCTCCAGCGTCACGTCCGGGGCGGCGTGGAAGACGAAGCCGTGGTAGCCGGGCGCGGTCTTGCGCTCGGTGCGCGCCAGCGCGTATTCCGCCTTCGTCTCCGGGTGCAGGAATACGGGGAAGTCCTTGCCCACGGGTTTGAAGCCCTGCGCGGCCATCTCTTCCGGGGTGGCGCCCACCACCACGTAGTCCCGTTCTTTCACGGGCCGGCCCAGGAGTGTGTCGCGCACGGCGCCGCCGACGAGGTAGATCTGCATGGGACTTAGTGTACGGGCGTGAGGTGTGAGGCGATAGGGGTGAGGCGATAGGGGATGAGGGGCTTCCCGCCTATCACCTCACCCCTTGCGCCTCACGCCCAGCCGCCTAGCGGCCCGCGCGTTCGCGCAGGATCTGGTAGCGTGCGTTGCGGTCGGCCTTGCCCAGATAGGTCGGGACGACGGCCTCGAGCGAGGTCGGGCAGCGCCGGCCGTTGTGGCACACGCTGTCGACCTTGAGCGAGTGGTAGTTGTCCAGCGAGAAGAACTTGCCCGGGAGCAGGTATTCCGAGAGCAGGGCGACGAGCTTCGAGAGCGCGTCCGGCAGGCCGATGATGAGACGGCGGTGGCCGCTGGTGCGGGCCACGTAGGTCACGATCTCGCGCAGGCTGTAGGCATGCGGGCCGCAGAGGTCGTAGCGCTGGTTGAAGCTGCTGCGATCCTCCAGCGCCTGCAGGAAGGCGTCCACCACGTCGCCCACGTACACCGGCGCGAAGCGGGCGTTGGGGCAGGTGAGCGGGAAGATGCCGGGGGTCAGCTTCACCAGGTCGGCGAAGCGGTTGATGAAGCTGTCGCCGGGGCCGAAGATGACCGAGGGACGGAAGCTGGTGACGGCCACGGGCGCACTGAAGGTGTGCAGGTGGTTTTCCGCCTCGCCCTTGCTGCGCAGGTAGTGGCTGGGGCCGCTGCCGGCGTCGGCATGCAGGGCGCTCATGTGCAGCAGGCGCTTCACACCGCAGGTCTTGCAGGTCTCGAGCACGTTGCGCGGCAGGTCCACGTGGGCACGGCGGAAGCCGCGGCCGTCGTGTCCCTTTTCGTTGAGGATGCCGACCAGGTTGATGACGGCATCCATGCCCTGGAAGTGCTGTTTGAGCACCCCGGGGTCGTGTACGTCGGCCTCGACGAGGCGGACGCCCGGAAAGACCAGCAGATCACGGTGACGCTGGATGCGGCGGGTGAGTACCGTGACCTCGCGGCCACTGGCGATCAGCTGGCCGACGAGGTGCGAGCCGACGAAGCCCGTGCCGCCCAGTACGCAGACCTTCCGTACATGCATGATTCTGATGTTCCTGTCACTGGTGGGTCGTTGGGTCGGGCAGTGCCGAAATCCGGCCTGCCCGCAGGGTCCGGACGGGTATACTAGAGTAAAGCCCAGTCAAAACCAAAGGAGTCGGCAATGAGCTTTAGTTCCATGAACCCCGCCAGCGGCGAGGTCCTGGCCGAATACGACACCTGGGGGGCGATGCGCGTCGAAGAGGCGCTGGCCCTGGCGGCGAAGACGCAGCCGGCGTGGGCGGAACGTCCCTTTGCCGAACGGCGCGCGCTGTTGCAGCAGGCGGCGGCAGTGCTGCGCGAGCGCCGCGAGCACTACGCGCGACTGGTGACCCTGGAGATGGGCAAGCTCTACCGCGAGGCCCTGGGCGAGGTGGACAAGTGTGCGCTGGCCTGCGAGTACTACGCCGAGCACGGCGAGGGCTTTCTCGCCGACGAGCCCATCGAGTCCGATGCCGGCAAGAGCTTCGTCGCGTATCAGCCGCTGGGCGTGGTGCTGGCGGTCATGCCCTGGAACTTCCCGCTGTGGCAGGTGATCCGCTTTGCGGCCCCCGCCCTCATGGCCGGCAACGTGGGGCTGCTCAAGCATGCCTCCAACGTCCCGCAATGCGCCCTGGCCCTGGAAGAGGTCTTTCGCGAGGCGGGCTTTCCCGAGGGCTGTTTCCAGACCCTGATGATCTCCGCCTCCCAGGTGGAGGGCGTGCTGCGCGATCCGCGCGTGGCCGCCGCCACGCTCACCGGCAGCGAGCCCGCGGGGCGCAGCGTGGCGGCCGTGGCCGGCAGCGAGATCAAGAAGACGGTGCTGGAGCTGGGCGGCTCGGATGCCTTCGTGGTGCTGGAGGATGCCGACCTCGACTGGGCGGTGAAGCAGGCGGTGACCTCGCGTTTTCTCAATGCCGGGCAGAGCTGCATCGCCGCCAAGCGCTTCATCGTGGTGGACGCGGTGGCCGAGGATTTTCTCGCGGCCTTCAAACAGGCCGTGGAGGCACTGCAGCCGGGTGACCCCTTCGCGGACGCCACCACGCTGGCCCCGCTGGCACGTGGCGATCTGCGCGATGAGCTGCACGAGCAGGTGCGCGAATCCATCGCGGCCGGTGCCGTCGCCGTCACCGGCTGTGCGCCGGTGACGGGCGAAGGGGCCTATTACCAGCCCTCGATACTCGATCAGGTGGCGCCGGGCATGCGCGCCTATCACGAGGAGCTGTTCGGCCCGGTGGCCATCGTCATGCGTGCGCGCGACGAGGACGACGCCGTGCGCCAGGCCAACGACTCGCGCTTTGGCCTGGGGGGTAGTGTGTGGACCCGCGACAGCGCGCGCGGCGAGGCGGTGGCGCGGCGGCTGGAATGCGGCTGTGCCTTCGTCAACGGACTGGTGAAGAGCGATCCGCGTCTGCCCTTCGGCGGGGTGAAGGCCTCGGGCTATGGCCGTGAACTGTCGCGCCATGGCATCCGTGAGTTCGTCAACGCCAAGACCATCTGGATCAAGTAAGCGGGTATGCCCGGCACTGGCATGGGCGGGATTCGCCTGAGGTGGTTGTGCGCACTCGCCATGTCGTGCTGTTTCGTGTCGGTTGCGCCGGCCGACGACAATGGCGTGCCGGCCGATGCGGCCGGCGTGATCGCCGAGATCCGTTTCGAGGGCAATGACGTCACCAAGGATGTGATCCTGCGCCAGGAACTGACCGTGGCGCCGGGCGATCCGGTCGATCGCGAACGCATCGAGGCATCGCGCCAGGCCATCATGAACCTCGGCCTGTTCAAGCGCGTGCGGGCACGTCTCGAGCCGCTCGGCGCGGCGGGGGCGGAGGGGGTGGCGGATCGGCAGGCGGTCGTCTTCGACGTGTCGGAGAAGTGGTACATCCTCCCCCTGCCCAAGGCGGATCAGGATGCAGACGGTGACTATTCCTACGGCTTCGAGCTGACCTGGGACAACTTTCTCGGCTACAACCAGCGGCTGGAGCTGCTGCATGAGACCACCGAGCGCGACGATGGGGTCGAGGAGGTGAAAAAGGAGTTCGCCTACGAGATCCCGCGCATACCCGGTACCGACCTCGGTTTTTCGGCTGCACTGCGGCGCGTGGACACGGTGCAGGAGGAAGTGGACCCGCTGCTGGGGAGCGGCGAATACGACCTGCAGCGGGACGATCTCTCCTGGACCCTGTCGCGCTGGTTAAGCCGCAGTGCCCCGAGTCGTGGCTGGCGCGGCAGCGTGGGCAGCAGCATCTTCAAGGAGAATTACCGTTATCGCCAGGGGGTTGCCGGCCTGCTGGTCGATCGCAAGGTCGTCGAGACCTGGTTCGGCGCGACCTTTCACGATGTCTATGAACTCCCCTATCACCGCGAGGGGAGCGAGTATGGCTGGACGCTGGCCCTGTCCGCCCAGGATTTCGGCAGCGACGATGGCTACCAGCGGCTGGACCTGTTTCATCGTGCCTACCTCTACCCGGTCGCCTGGAACGACGACAACCTCAACACCCAGTTGCGCCTGGGCTACGCGCGCGGCTACGACGAAGGCATATATGCCTACCGCATCGGCAGCTCCAAGACGCTGCGCGGCTTTGATCGCGACGATCACGAGGGCGATGTCCTGGTGCTGCTGAACCTGGAATACATGAAGCCCATCCTCAGTCGCCGCAGCCTGCGTGGCGTGATCTTTGCCGATGTCGGCAACGTCTACGAGGAGGGTGCGCCCGATCTCACCGATCTCGAACTGGGTGGCGGGCTGGGGCTGCGCTGGAAGGTGCGCTCCCTGGTGCGCACCGACCTGCGCATCGACATCGGCTGGGGCGTCGGCGAGCCGGATTACGAGGTGTATGTCGGCACCAGGCAGACCTTCTGAGGTCGTGGCTATTCGGCCTCGGGCCGCCCGAAGTGATACCCCTGCCCCCAGTCCACACCGATGTCGCGCAGCATGGAGGCGGTGGCCTCGTCCTCGATGAACTCGGCAATGGTGATCAGGTCGAGTTCCTTGGCGATGTCGCGTATGCCGCGCAGGATGGCGCGGGTGCGTTTGTCTGTCCGCGCGCGCCTCACCAGGCTGCCCTCGATCTTGAGGAAGGACACCGGCAGGTCCACCAGGTATTCGAAAGAGGAATAGCCCGAGCCGAAGTCGTCGATGGCGATGCGCAGGCCGAAGTCGATGAGCGGGGCCAGGATCTCGCGGGCATCCTGCACGTTGCCGAGGAATTCGCGCTCGGTGATCTCGATGACCAGCGGCTTGGTGCAGTTGGGGTCGCTGTTCGCAAAGCAGCCGGCGCAGGCCTCGCGCGCGACCCGCAGGATGTCCTCCACCAGTTCGGGGTGTCGCAGCAGGTCGGCCGAGGTGTTGACGAAGTGCGACATGCCCCGCGGGTTGCGCGACTGCATGGCCATGCAGCGGCGGATGCTGTGCGTGGCGATGATGTGGTCGATCTTGTGCGTGAGCTGCAGGTGATTGGCGGCCTCGATGAAGTGGCCGGCGGCCAGCAGCGTGCCGTCCGTCTGGCGGATGCGGGCCAGCGCCTCGTCGGCGACGACCTGGCCGGTGTTCAGGTCGACGATGGGCTGGTAGGCCGGTATCACCCGGCCCTGCTTGAGGGCGTTTTCCAGTTCGCCGGCGATGGAGAAGATCTGCGGGATCTGACGCTGGCTGGTGGCCACGCGGTTGCGCCCGCCGCGCTTGGCCTCGAACAGGGCCGAGTCGGCGGCGGCCAGCAACTGGTCCACGCTGTCCGCCTCGTCCGGGAAGCTGGCGATACCGATGCTGACGGTGGTCTTGAGTTCGTGCCCCTGGACGACGATGTCCAGGACCTCCACCGCGCGGCGCAGGTGCTCGGCCAGGTGGGTGGCCGTCTGCAGGTCGGTGCCGGGCAGCACGCAGATGAATTCCTCGCCGCCCCAGCGCCCGATCCAGTCGGTCTTGCGCAGGGCGCCGACGCTGGCGTTGACGGTCTCGACCAGCACGGCATCGCCGATGGCGTTGCCGTAGTTGTCGTTGATGAGCTTGAAGCGGTCGAGGTCGAACAGCAGTACGGACAGGGCCTCGTGGTCACGCTGTGCACTACCGACGGTCTTCTCGATGATCTCCTGCATCGCGTGGCGGTTGAACAGCCCGGTGAGTGTGTCGTGCCGCGATGCATGGCCGGCCGAGACCGCCTGGCGGCGGGCATGGGGATCGAGGGCGAAGGTGCCGTCCAGCAGTGATGCCACGATGATGGGAAGTGGCCGGTTGGCCTGCGTGAGCTGTATCAGCCGGAAGTCCAGGCGATAGGGTGCGTCTGCGAGCCGGATATCGCAGTGATAGCTCTGCGCGCCGTGTACGTCCATCGCCTGCGCTGCCGCCTGGCAGGCCTGCCTGAAGTCGGCGGGCACGAGGTCGCAGACCGCGTCGGGATCGAGCGCGCCTTCGGGGATGGCGAAGACCTGACGGAAGGCACGGTTGAAGCCCAGCGGCCGATGCCCGGTGTCGAGGATCAGGATGGGTTGCGGCATGGCATTGGCCAGGGCGCGCAGGGTTTCCATGGACGACGGGCTCAGCGCCGCGTCCAGCGTTTCATGCAGATACATGGAGTTCAATCACCTGGCCTGTTGGTGGTGGCCCGTGCGTTTTCTCGTACGGCACGCACTTGTGGGGCCAGTATATCGGTTTGGCAGGCGGGCTTCATGCGCAGTCGCATATCCGCATATGCTGATGCGCTGACGTTCGAGGGGCGGGGCGAGCTGTCAGCCGCCGGTCATGGACATGAAGCGGATGACCTGGTCGGGCTTTTCGCGGAACTCGTGGCGCTCGGGCTTGAGGTCGATGGCCTGTGCGATCGCCTCGCGCAGGCCGTCATCGTCGATTCCCGCGCGCAGCAGGGGGCGCAGTTCGAAGCGGTGTTCCTGGCCGAGGCACATGTAGAGCGTGCCATCCACCGCCAGCCGCACGCGGTTGCAGGTCTCGCAGAAGTGCTGCGAGATGGGCGTGATGAAACCGATGCGCAGGTCGGTGCCGGCCACCTGCACGTAGCGCGCCGGTCCGCCGCCCGGCATCACGCCCGGGATGAGTTCGAAGCGCCGGGCCAGGCGGGCCTTCACGTCCTGCAGGTCGACGTACTGGCTGCTGGCCTCGCGGCCGGTGTCGCCCACCGGCATGGTCTCGATGAAGCGCAGGGTGAAGTCGTGCTCGATGCAGAACGCGACCATGTCCTCGACCTCGTCGTCGTTCACGTCCTTCATCACCACCATGTTGATCTTGATGGGGTGAAAGCCCGCGGCCTTGGCGGCCATCAGGCCGGCGAGGACCTTCTCGAGCTTGCCGCCGGTGATCTGCCGGAAGCGTTCGGGCTGCAGCGTGTCGAGGCTGACATTGATGCGGGTGACGCCTGCGGCCTTGAGTGCCGCGGCGTGTTTGTCCATGCGCGTGGCATTGGATGAGAGCGAGAGGTCCTCGATGCCCGGCAGGGCGGCCAGGCGGGCAGCGAGCCCCGGCAGGTCCTTGCGCACCAGCGGCTCGCCGCCGGTGAGGCGTACGCGCCTGACCCCCAGCTCGCCGAAGGCGCGGATGACGCGCTCGATCTCGTCGAAGCTCAGCCAGTGCGCCGGTTCCTCGAAGTCGCGAAAGCCCCTGGGCATGCAGTAGAAGCAGCGCAGGTCGCACTGGTCCGTCACCGAGAGGCGAACGTACTCGATGCGGCGGCCGAACTGGTCTGTGAGGGTCTGGGGCATGCCTGGGTCGCGGGAATCTGCCGGGAATCAGGCGGCGAGTATAACCCAGCCCCGGGGTCGTGCAACGAAGACCTCATGAAAACAAAGGCTTAGCATGAGGCCCGGGATGGTCTATAAAAGGTCACCCGCCGGACATCGGGTGGGGCCATTAAAGATTTTTAGTCTTGATAAGCAAGGCTTATCGCCGAATAAAAAACTCTGCTTTGTCATTGCGTCGCCGGGCCCGCAGACTTCACTGCGGAATTTTGCGCGCCCGGCGCGCGGCGCGCCGAACGAACGAGACTACCGAGGTGCTTGCATGAGCGCATTACCCGAATTCGAGAACCACAAGAAACAGGAAGTCCACTATTCCACCTGTTACATGTGTGCCTGCCGTTGCGGCATCAAGGTCACGGTGGAGGACAACAAGGTCCGCTTCATCCAGGGCAACCGCAACCACCCGGTCAACAAGGGCGTGCTCTGCGCCAAGGGCAACTCGGGGATCATGAAGCAGCAGTCCCCGGCCAAGCTGCGCGCCCCGCTGCGCCGCAAGCCGGGCACCGAGCGTGGTGCCGGCGAGTTCGAGGAGATCTCCTGGGACGAGGCCATGGACACCCTGACCAAGCGCCTGGAGCACATCCGCGCCACCGACCCGAAGAAGCTGGCCTTCTTCACCGGCCGCGACCAGATGCAGGCCCTCACCGGCCTGTGGGCCACCCAGTTCGGCACCATCAACTGGGCCGCGCACGGCGGCTTCTGCTCCGTGAACATGGCCGCCGGCGGCCTCTACACCATGGGCCACGCCTTCTGGGAATTCGGTGATCCGGACTGGGACCGCACCAAGTACTTCATGATGTGGGGCGTGGCGGAAGACCATGCCTCCAACCCGATCAAGATCGGCCTGGAGAAGCTCAAGCGCCGCGGCGCCAAGTTCGTGGGCGTGAACCCGGTGCGCACCGGCTACCAGGCCATCGCCGACGAGTGGATCGGCGTGCGCCCGGGCACCGACGCCATGCTGGCGCTGTCCTTCATCCACGTGCTGCTGAAGAACGACCAGTTCGACTGGGAATTCCTCATCCGCTACACCAACTCCCCGTGGCTGGTGGTCAACACCCCGGGCAAGAAGGGCGACGGCCTGTTCTACCGCGATGCGAACGGCAAGCCGCAGGCCTGGGACCAGGACAAGAACGCCCCGGTCGACGCCACCCAGCCGGAGATCAAGCCGGCCCTGTTCGGCGAGTACACCGCGCCGGACGGCACCCCGCTCAAGACCGTGATGACCATCCTGGCCGAGAAGTACCTCTCCGACGAGTACTCGCCGGAAAATGCCGAGAAGGTCACCGGCGTGCCGGCCGAGACCATCGAGCGCCTGGCGCTGGAAATGGCCCACGTCGCCTTCAAGGAGACCATCACCGTCGACGTGGAGTGGACCGACGTCCACGGCCGCAAGCATGACAAGTTCATCGGCCGCCCGGTGTCCATGCACGCGATGCGCGGCATCTCCGCGCACTCCAACGGCTTCCAGGCCTGCCGTGCCATCCACCTGGTGCAGATCCTGCTGGGCTCCATCGACTGCCCCGGCGGTCACCTGGCCAAGCCGCCGTATCCCAAGCACATCCCGCCGAACATCAAGCCGGCGAAGGAGATGGCGCCGAACACCCCGCTGAAGTCGCCGCCGCTCGGTTTCCCCAAGGCGCCGGAAGACATGGTGATCGACGCCGAGGGCAACCCGCTGCGCCTGGACAAGGCCTACAGCTGGGATGCGCCGATGGCCAACCACGGCATGATGCACATGGTCATCACCAATGCCGTGAAGGGTGACCCCTACCCGATCGACACCATGATCTTCTTCATGGCGAACATGTCCTGGAACTCCACCATGAACACCAAGAATGTTCAGGACATGCTGCGCGAGAAGGACGCCAACGGCGAGTACAAGATCCCGTTCCTGGTGGTGGCCGATGCCTTCCACTCGGAGATGGTCAATTTCGCCGACCTGGTGATCCCGGACACCACCTACCTGGAGCGTCACGACACGATCTCCATGCTGGACCGTCCGATCTCCGAGCCGGATACCGCGGCCGATTCCATCCGCCAGCCGATCCTCAAGCCCGAAGGCGACACCCGTCCGTGGCAGGAGGTGATGGTGGAGCTGGCCTCGCGCCTCAAGTTCCCGGCCTTCACCAAGGAAGACGGCTCGCGCAAGTTCGCCGACTACAAGGACTTCATCGTCAACTTCGAGAAGGAGCCGGGCATCGGCTTCCTCTCCGGCTGGCGCCTGGACGAGAACGGCAACGAGGTGCACCTGCGCGGCAAGCCGAATCCCAAGCAGTGGGACCGCTACATCGAGAACCAGGCGTTCTTCGCCTACCACCTGCCGGAGCATGTGCGCTACAACCGCTTCGCCAACAAGGACTACCTCGAACTGGCCAAGCATGCCGGCTGGGTGGGCTCCACCGATCCGATCATCATGGAGCTCTACTCCGAGACCCTGCAGAAGTTCCGCCTCGCCGGCATGGGCCTGTACGATGGTCCGATGCCGACGCAGGAGCATCACAAGCAGCGTCTGCGTGACTACTTCACCCCGCTGCCGGAGCAGTACAAGCCGATCGAGCAGTCGCGCATCAACGAGGACGAGTACCCGTTCCACGCGGTCAACCAGCGTCCGATGTTCATGTACCACTCCTGGGATTCCCAGAACGTGTGGCTGCGCCAGATCATGTCGCAGAACTTCCTGTACATGAACCGTCAGCAGGCCACCAAGATGGGCATTGCCGACAAGTCCTGGGTGTGGGTGGAGTCGCACAACGGCAAGATCCGCGTGCAGGTGAAGCTCATGGAAGGCGTGGAGCCCAACACCGTGTGGACCTGGAACGCCATCGGCAAGCAGTCCGGTGCCTGGGGCCTGAAGAAGGGCGCCAACGAGTCCACCAAGGGCTTCCTGATGAACCACCTCATCAGCGAGCTGCTGCCGAAGAAGGGCGACGCCAACGACAACGTCACCAACTCCGACCCGGTCACCGGCCAGGCGGCCTGGTACGACCTGCGCGTGAAGATCACGCCGGCCGCCCCGGGCGAGGAAGGCTCCTGGCCGACCTTCGACACCATGAAGCCGCTGCCGGGCATGAAGGAGTCGCCGGACGTGCTGCGCTACCACGCGCACGAGCCGGTGCGCCTGGTGCGTGACATGAAGGACGTCCTGACCCGCGGCGAGAAGTGGCGCAAGGACTAATGCATCGAGGAGTTGCGGCCCCGGCAGGGGCCGCCCTGGGCATCCGAACAAAGCATTACGGAGAAGACCGATGAGACTCGGACTTGTAATCGACATCGATACCTGCGTGGGTTGCCACGCCTGTGCCACCGCCTGCAAGCAGTGGAACACCTCGGGTACCACCGGCCCGCTGACCGACTATCGCCCCTACGGCGAGAATCCCTCGGGCGTGTGGTTCAACCGCATCCGTCACTACGAGATCGGCGACTACCCGAACAACAAGACCATCAACTTCCCCATGTCCTGCATGCACTGCGAGGACGCGGACTGTGTCACCGACTGCCCCACCGGCGCTTCCTACAAGCGCGCGGAGGACGGCGTGGTGCTGGTCGACCAGACCAAGTGCATGGGCTGCAACTACTGCTCCTGGGCCTGCCCTTACGGCGCGCGCGAACTGGACCGCGAGAGCGGCACCATGAAGAAGTGCACGCTGTGCATCGACCGCATCTACGACGAGACCCTCGAAGAGATCGATCGCCAGCCGGCCTGCGTCATCACCTGCCCGGCGCACGCCCGATACTTCGGCGACTTCGACGATCCGGATTCCGAGGTCAGCAAGCTGGTGCGCGAGCGTGCCGGCATGCAGTTGATGCCGGAGCTCGGTTACAACCCGACCAACCGTTACCTGCCGCCGCGCCTGACCACGCCGATCCCGACCGACGACGTCCGCAAGACCGACCTCGTCAGCTCGGTGAAACAGTGGGTCAACAAGGCGATTTCCCGGTAAGGCAACGGTTCACGAATTCAGAGGGAAGCAACCATGCATCCAGCATTTTCCGTCATCTTCTTCACCGTCACCTCCGGTGCCGGCTTCGGGCTGTTCACGCTGCTGGCCATCCTGCACGTGTTCGGTCTGGTGGACATGACCCAGGAGACCATCCTCTGGGCGGGCATCATCGGCATCGTGCTGGTGGCGGTGGGCCTCATGTCCTCCACCTTTCACCTGGCGAATCCCAAGAACGCCTGGCGCGCCTTCTTCCGCTTCAAGACCTCCTGGCTGTCGCGTGAAGGCGTCTTCGCCGTGCTGTTCTATCCCTTCGCGCTGCTGTACCTGCTGGGCGTGTTCCTGCAGGGTGCCGACATCAACGGCTTCTTCGGCGCCATGGGGCTGATCGGCGCCGCGCTGGCGGTCATCACCATCTTCAGCACCGGCATGATCTACGGCTGCCTGAAGACCATCCGCCAGTGGAACACCGCGCTCACCCCGGCCAACTACATCTTCATGGGTCTGGCCCTGGGCGCGCTGCTGATGGTCTCCGCCCTGTCCTACCAGGAAGGCGCCGATGTCATGGGCGTGACCGGACTGACCGTCACCCTGCTCGCCATCGCCGCCCTGGCCAAGGCCGTGTACTACTTCTGGGTGGCCAAGGTCACCGGGCCGACCATCAACACGGCCACCGGCTTCACCCGCGCCGCCGTGCGCCTGCTGGATACCGGGCACACCGCCGGCACCTTCCTCACCGAGGAATTCGGCTACGAGCCCGACCACAGCGTGGTCACCGCCCTCAAGACCCTGGTCTTCGCCCTGGGCTTCGGCCTGCCCATCCTGCTGCTGGCCCTGGTGCTGGCGGGTCAGGCCGGCGTCGGTATCGCCGTGTGGGCCACGGTCTCGGCCTTCCTCGGCATCATCGCCGAGCGCTGGCTGTTCTTCGCCGAGGCGCGCCACGTGGTGAACCTCTACCACGGTGCCCAGCACACCTGATGGGGCAACCCCCCGGTGTCTGCACCGATGGGTCACAACCGTCATGACACAAGGCCCGCCGCTACGGCGGGCCTTGTGCTGTGTGTCTCGCATCACCGCGACGCGGTCCCCCGGGCATGATCCGGCCGCTGATGCATCCCGCCGTCCAGCTCGCCCTCTGGCTGCTGGCATGCGTCCTGCTCGTGGCGGGTGCGGTGGCCCCCATGTTCACCTTCACCACCTTCTGGATCTTCGACGACACCCTCTCTCTGCTCGGTGGTATCCAGCGGCTCTGGCAGGCGGGCGAGTGGGGGCTGTTCCTGGTGGTGGCCGGGTTCAGTCTCCTGCTGCCGGCCGGCAAGCTCCTGCTGCTGTACCGGCTGATCGGCGGAACGGTTGCGCCCGCGCGTGAGGCGCGCTACCGGCGCTGGCTGTCGCAGACGGGCAAGTGGTCGATGCTGGAGGTGTTCGTGGTGGCCTGGCTGGTGGTGATGCTGCAGTTCGGCGGCACGGCGCGTATCACGGTCCACTACGGGCTGTACCTGTTCGCCGCGGGCGTGGTGGCGGGCATGCTGCTGACGCAGCTGCTGGAGGCGGGACCGCGCGGTAAAGCCTGACGGCAATCCCCCGAGCGGGGGTGTTTGCGCGACGGGCTGGGGCCCCGGAAGCCGGGGCCGGTGATAAGCTGCGGTCAGGGGATGGTCCTGTGCCGCTTCAGGCGGTGAGGACTGTGGCCGCTAGAAGAACAACAGACATAACAACAAGCGAACGGTTGCCCGGCCAGCAGTGCCTGGCGGCAGACCGCACGCGGACATGCCGGTTACAAGCTATTGATGAACATTGTCGCGCTATTTGAGCAGCAGGCCTCGGTGCGCCCGGGTCAGCCCGCCATCATCGATGTGCGGGGGTCGCGGTATCGCATCCGTTCCTATCGCCAGCTCGCCGCGGACAGCGCGCGGATGGCGGCTCTGTTCCGCGCCGAGGGCCTGGGGACGGGTGACCGGGTGCTGGTGCTGCAGCCGATGGGCTACGAGCTCTACGCGGTGATGCTGGCGCTGCTGCGGCTCGGGGCCGTGGTGATGGTGCTGGACCCGGCTGCCGGGCGGGAGACGGTGGCGTCCTACTGCCGGCTGGGCGAGCCGACGGCACTGGTGGCCGGACGCCGTGACCTGCTGCGCCACCTGGTCTCGCCCAGGCTCTGCCGGCTGCGGCGCTTTGCCGTGGATGGCTATGTGCCCGGTGCCGTGTCGCTGTCGCAGGCACGCCAGCAGCCGCGGCTCGAGGAACTGGCCGCCGGCGGCCAGGCGCCTGCGCTCTTCACCCTGGTGCGCAACGAGCAGGGCGCATTGCGCCGGGTGCTGCGTTCGCATGGTGACCTGATCGCCGTGCAGGCGGCCCTGGCCGCTGCGCTGGATCACGCCCCGGGCGAGAGCGAGCTCTCCACCCTGCCACTGGCCCCGCTGGCCAACCTGCTCTCGGGCATGACCAGCGTCATCCCCGCCGCCCCGCTGCATGCCCCCGCCCGGGTGCCGCCGCAGACGCTGTTCCAGCTGCTGAAGGCCTTCGATATCCGGCGCAGTGCCGGCGCAGCGGTGCTGTTTCGACGCCTGGTCGAGTACTGCGAGCGGTCTGGCCGGAAATTGCCCCTGACGCATATCCATATCGGTGGGGCACCGGTCCTGCCGCCGGCCCTCGCCCGCATACAACACGCGACCGACGGGGCCGTGGTCGCCGCCCTGCATGGCGGTGCAGAGGCCCTGCCGCTGACGCGGGTGATGTACCGGGAATACCGCCAGGTGGACCTCGCGTCCATGCAGGCGGGTGGCGGCCTGCTGGCCGGCAAGTCGGTGGACGGTCTGGCGCTGCAGGTGATTCGTGACCGCTATGGCTCGCCCATCGGTCCCTATGACGGCACGCGCTTTGCTGCCGAGGCACTGCCGCCGGGCGTGGTCGG
Organism: Gammaproteobacteria bacterium; assembly: GCA_033839185.1. Classification (GTDB taxonomy): domain Bacteria; phylum Pseudomonadota; class Gammaproteobacteria; order SpSt-1174; family SpSt-1174; genus SpSt-1174. The sequence goes on along the minus strand of JAJLKJ010000082.1, from coordinate 11,156 downwards.
CGAGGTGGTGGCCTGCGGTGATCACCTGGTGGCCGGCTACCTGCATGCCGAGGGGGATGTCGAGAGTAAGTTCGAGGTGGACGGGCGGCGCTGGCACCGTACCGGCGAGGCCGGCTATCTCGACGCGGAGGGCCGTCTGTGGCTGGTCGGGCGCTGCCGCTCGCGTATCGACGACAGCCGGGGCCGGCTGTATCCCTTCAGCGTGGAGTGTGCCGCCAGCTTCCTGGACGGCGTACAGCGCAGCGCAATGCTGTCCCATGCCGGACGCCGCATCCTGCTGGTGGAGGGCGCACGCGGACTGGACGTCGAGGCCTTGCGCCGGGCTCTCACCTGGGCGCAGCTCGACGAGGTGCGCCGGGTGCGCACGATCCCGGTGGATGCGCGCCAGCAGGCGCGGGTGGACTACGCCCGCCTGGCGGCCCGCCTGAAATAGCCTTGCCTAGCGGTAGTCCCCGTGGCGCTGGATCACCTCGATCTCGTAGCCATCGGGGTCGTGCATGAAGAAGAACTTCCCCACCAGGCGGTCCCCATCCTTCAGTTCCACGATGTCCTTCACCGCGAAGCCCGCCTGGCGGATGCGGGCGTGCTCGGTATCCAGGTCGTCGACGGTGACGGCGATGTGGCCGTAGCCGCTGCCGTGGGTATAGGGCTCGGTACGCCCGTGGTTGAGGGTGAGCTCCAGCTCGACGTCGCTCTCCGCGTTGCCGAGATAGGCCAGGCTGAAGTCGTCGAAGTCCAGGCGGCGCTTCAGCTCGAGGCCCAGGGCCGTGCGGTAGAAGTCGACCGAGCGGTCGAGATCCAGTACGCGGATCATGGTGTGTACCAGCCGTGCCATGGTTTTACTCCTCGCGCATCCGTAGATTGAAGACGGCAGCCTAACCGCTCCGGTGGCCGGAATGAAGACCTGCACCGAACCGCATCACAGATGTGTTGCGGCACGCTGGCGGGTGGCTGTCCTGCGGGAGTAGGATGAACGCATCCACGGATGCTGAAGGAGAAGCCCCCATGTTGCGTCCCCTGTTGCTCGTCTCGCTGCTGCTCCTGCTGGCCGGCTGTTCCAGTGTGCGTGTCACCCAGGACTACGCGAAGACGGCCGATTTTTCCGCCTACCAGGTCTTCGCCTGGGATGAACCGCGGCATCGCGAGACCGGCGATCCCCGCCTGGACGATCCGCTGGTGCACCGACGCATCCAGCAGGCCATCGAGTCGCAGCTCGCCGCGCGCGGTTACCGCTTCGTGGCCGAGCCGGCGCAGGCCGACCTGCTGGTGCGCTACCACACCCTGGTGGAGGACCGCATCGAGACCTCGCGTTCGAGCGTGACCTTCGGTACCGGGTACTGGTGGAGCCGCACCGGGGTGGCCATCGGGCTGGACTATCCCTATGGCTCGCGGGAATACGACGAGGGGACACTGCTCATCGACTTCGTGGCCCCCGGCAGCGGGGAGCTGATCTGGCGCGGCACGGGCGTACGCCCGCTAACGGACACCCCCTCGCCCGAGGCGCGCGACGAGGTCGTCAACGACGTGGTGCAGCGGATCCTGGCGCAGTATCCGCCGGGGAAGTGAGGTGTGCGGGTAATGATTTAAGGCGCTTTAGCCACAGAGGGCACAGAGACAAACCGGGCGACGCCCTTCCTCTGTGACCTCTGTGACCTCTGTGCCCTCTGTGGCGCATAGACTTACCGCCTCACGCCTCACGGGCGCCGGTAGCCGCCGCGGCGGCCGTCGGGTGACAGGACCAGCTGCCAGAGCTGTATGTCGCGGGAGCGGAAGGCGCCGGCGCAGCTCAGCAGGTAGTACTTCCACATGCGGTAGAAGCGCTCGTCGTAGTGCTCGCGCAGCTGGGGCCAGGCGGCGTCGAAGTTCTCGAACCAGGCCATGAGCGTGCGGTCGTAGTCGGCCCCGAAGTTATGCACGTCCTCGATGACGAAGACGTCCTCCACGGCCTGCGAGATCTGCGCCAGCGAGGGCAGGTCGCCGTTGGGGAAGATGTAGCGGTCGATCCAGGGGTCCGGTGCGGTCCTGGTGAGGTTCTTGCCGATGGTGTGCAGCAGGAACAGGCCGTCCTGCTTCAGGCAGCGCGCGGCGACCTGCATGTATTCCCGATAGTTCTTGTGGCCGACATGCTCGAACATCCCCACGCTGACGATGTGATCGAAGCGCTCCTGCACCGCGCGGTAGTCCTGCACCCGGATCTCCACCGGCAGGTCGCCGCACAGTGCCTGCGCCAGCTTCGCCTGTTCGCGGGAGATGGTGATGCCGACCACCGTGACGCCGTAACGTTCGGCGGCGAACTTCGCGAAGCTGCCCCAGCCGCAGCCGATGTCCAGCACGCGCTGCCCCGGTTGCAGGTCGAGCTTGCGGCAGATGAGATCGAGCTTGGCCTCCTGGGCCGCTTCGAGGGTGGTGGCCTGTTCCCAGTAGCCGCAGGTGTAGGTCAGGCGTTCATCGAGCATGGCGCGATAGAGGTCGTTGCCGATGTCGTAGTGCCGTTCGCCCACCTGGAAGGCGCGCCGTGCGGTCTGCAGGTTCAGCAGGCGGAAGCGCAGGGCGTGAAACGCGAGGCGCAGGGGGGAGACGGCCCGGTCCACCTTGGTGCGCAGGATGCGGTCGAAGAACTGGTCCAGTGCATCGCAGTCCCAGTCGCCGTCCATATAGGATTCGCCCAGGCCGAGGTTGGCCTGGGTCAGGGTGCGCTGTGCCACACGCGGGTTGTGGATGCGGATGTCGCAGGGACGAGAGCCGTTCACACGGATGTCGGCCCGTGCCAGCAGGCCGGTGAAGAGCTGCATGCTGCTGCTTTGCTGGCGGCGTGTCGACGCAACGAGGGTGTCCTGGCTCATGCTGTCCTCCTGTCATCCTGTCCTGGCCGGCGGCCTCTCCGTCCGGCGCCTACCCTGGCAGGTAAGCAAGCGGCGTGCCGTTAGAGGCTGCGGCCGCCGGGCCGAAGACATGAGCATAGCCAAGACCGGGCGATTCGCCAGTCAGGTCGCCGCCGATCGACCGGCGTCAGTCGCCGCCGATGGCGAGGGTGCGGATGGCGAGGAAGACCTCGCGCAGGAAGGCCAGCAGGGCGCCGACCAGGGCGAGCATGGCGAGCACGAACAGCGCGCCGATGAGGTTGGCCAGGTTGAGGCCGAGGAAGTGCTCGACGAAGGCGCTGATGATGAGCAGGCAGACGGTCAGTGCCGAGGTGACGCCCAGGCTGATGCCCAGATAGATCCAGCGGGCGCGCCGGCCGAGCAGCCGCAGTTCGCCGCGCGCGGAGACACGGGCCGTATCGCTCACGGAGGCGAGCCGTTCCTCCAGGCGGCGGCTGCGATCGACGATGCGGGCCAGCCGGCTGGAGAAGGCATTGATGAAGGCGCCGATGCCGGCGAGCAGGAAGACCGGGGCCACGGCCAGCTGGATGACGCTGGCGATCTCGCTCGCTGGCGCGGCCACTGGGCTAGTTCTCCGCCCTTGGCCGGCGGTTCCGCCGGTGTTTGGGGCCGCCCCCGCCGGCAGGTTTGCCGCCCCGGCCCCGACCGAGGCGCTCGATCTTCGCCGCAGGCAGGGGCTCGGCGAGCAGTTCCGTCTCCACGATGGCCATGGGGATCTTCTGGTCGATGTATTCCTCGATCTCCGGCAGGTGGAAGGCGTAGTCCTCGCAGGCGAAGCTGACGGCATCCCCCTCGGCGCCGGCACGCGCGGTGCGGCCGATGCGGTGCACGTAGTCCTCGGCCGACTGCGGCAGGTCGTAGTTGAAGACGTGGGTCACGTCGGGGATGTGCAGGCCGCGGGCCGCCACGTCGGTGGCGATGAGGATGTCGTAGGTGCCCTCGCCGAATTCCGACAGCAGCCGCTGGCGCTTCTTCTGCGGGACGTCACCGGAGAGCAGGGCGGCCTTGAAGCCGTTGCCCGTGAGCCAGGCCAGGACGTTCTCGGCCACGCGCTTGGTGTTGACGAAGACGATGCTGCGCTCGGGCCGGTATTTCCTCAGCAGGCCGATGAGCAGCGGGATCTTCTGCTCGTTGCCCGGGTAGTACACCTCCTGGCGCACGCGCTCGGCGGTGACCTGCTCGGCCTCGATCTTCACCAGTTCCGGATTGTTCATGTGCTCGTAGGCCAGTTCCATCACGCGGTAGGAGAGCGTGGCGGAGAACAGCATGGAAAGGCGCTGGTCCGGCGGAGGCAGGCGGCGCAGCAGGAAGCGGATGTCCTTGATGAAGCCGAGGTCGAACATGCGGTCGGCCTCGTCCAGCACCATCACCTGCACGGCCTTCAGGTCGAAGACGTGCTGTTTGAAGTAGTCGATGATGCGCCCGGGGGTGCCGATGAGCACGTCGATGCCGTCCACGAGCTGCTGGCGCTGCTTGTCGTAGTCCACGCCGCCGTAGACCAGGCCGAGCTTCAGGCCGGTGTGGCGCCCCAGGGCCTCCGCATCCTTGTGGATCTGGATGGCGAGTTCGCGGGTGGGGGCCAGCACCAGGGCGCGCGGCTGGTTGGCGCGCCGCTCGGTACTCCCGGGGTGGCGCAGCAGGCGGGTGAAGATGGCCACCAGGAAGGCGGCCGTCTTGCCCGTGCCGGTCTGCGCCTGGCCGGCCACGTCGTGGCCCTTCAGCGCCACCGGCAGGGTGCCGGCCTGGATCGGGGTGCAGCGGGAAAACCCCGCCTCTTCAACGCCTTGCAGTACCTCGCCGGGCAGGTCGAGGGCCTGGAAGGTCATGTCGCTCAGGTGCGTGTCGCCCATGGAATCCTTGTGCGTGTGTGTATCCCCCGGACTTGAAAATCTGGCCCGTATGGGATCAAATGCGTGAAAAGACACGCCGGCCGACGAGACCGGCGTTTTCTATCCCGCTGACACTATATCAATTATCCGGGCGGGTTTCGTGTACACGGATTCTAGCGGAGGCGAGACGAGTGAGCGACAAGATGGTGTACCTGACGGACGACAGCTTCGATGCGGACGTACTCAAGTCCGACACGCCCGTCCTGGTCGACTACTGGGCCGAGTGGTGCGGTCCCTGCAAGATGATCGCGCCGATCCTGGACGAGATCGCCGATGAGTACGAGGGCCGCCTGAAGGTCGCCAAGCTCAACATCGACGAGAACCCGGCCACCCCGCCCAAGTTCGGTATCCGCGGCATCCCCACCCTGATGCTGTTCAAGAACGGCGAGGTCGAGGCCACCAAGGTCGGGGCGCTGTCCAAGTCCCAGCTCACCGCCTTCATCGACCAGAACCTGTAAGCCGATTCAGCGCGACGGCCCCGGCGTGTTGCCGGGGCTGGACCTCGCCCGGCAACCGTGCTAGCTTAATCCCCGCAGCCACGACAACTACAATCCTTCCGTCCCCGGCTGCACCTCATAGAATCAACTGAATCCATCAAGGCCCCCGGCCGGTTCCGCGCTGGCTGACGCCGTTCTTCCGTATCACACCATCCCTGAACCAACAAAACCCGTTTCCTATGAATCTGACCGAACTGAAGCAGAAACCCCCCGCCGACTTGCTGGAACTTGCCAAGAGCATGGGGATCGAGGGCATGTCGCGTGCCCGTAAACAGGACATCATCTTCGCCATCCTCAAGGCGCACGCGAAAAGCGGCGAGGACATCTTCGGCGACGGGGTGCTGGAAATCCTCCAGGACGGGTTCGGTTTCCTGCGATCGGCGGACAGTTCCTACCTCGCCGGCCCGGATGACATCTACGTCTCGCCCAGCCAGATACGCCGCTTCGGCCTGCGTACGGGGGACACGGTCTCCGGCAAGATCCGGCCGCCCAAGGAGGGTGAGCGTTACTTCGCGATGCTCAAGGTCTCCGAGATCAACTTCGAGACCCCGGAAAACGCCAAGAACAAGATCCTGTTCGAAAACCTCACCCCGCTGCATCCCGAAGAACGCCTGCGCATGGAGCTCGGCAACGGCTCCACGGAAGACATCACCGCCCGCGTCATCGACATCGTCTCCCCCATCGGCAAGGGCCAGCGCGGCCTGATCGTCTCGCCGCCCAAGGCCGGCAAGACCATGATGCTGCAGAACATCGCCCAGAGCATCGCCGCCAACCATCCCGAGTGCTATCTCATCGTGCTGCTCATCGACGAGCGGCCGGAAGAAGTGACGGAGATGCAGCGCATGGTGCGTGGCGAGGTGGTGTCCTCGACCTTCGACGAGCCGGCCAGCCGCCACGTGCAGGTGGCCGAGATGGTCATCGAGAAGGCCAAGCGCCTGGTCGAGCACAAGCGCGACGTGGTGATCCTGCTGGACTCCATCACCCGCCTGGCTCGCGCCTACAACACCGTGATCCCGTCCTCGGGCAAGGTGCTCACCGGTGGTGTGGATGCGAATGCCCTGCATCGTCCCAAGCGTTTCTTCGGCGCCGCGCGCAACATCGAGGAGGGCGGCAGCCTCACCATCATCGCCACCGCGCTGATCGACACCGGTTCGAAGATGGACGAGGTCATCTACGAGGAGTTCAAGGGCACCGGCAACATGGAGGTGCACCTGGATCGCCGCATCGCCGAGAAGCGGGTGTTCCCCTCCATCAACATCAACCGCTCCGGCACGCGCCGCGAGGAACTGCTCACCCGTCCCGAGGAACTGCAGAAGCTGTGGATCCTGCGCAAGTTCCTGCACTCCATGGACGACCTGGAGGCGATGGAGTTCCTCTTGGACCGCCTCTCGCAGACCAAGGTCAACGACGAGTTCTTCGATGCGATGAAAGGGCGCTAGCGCCCGGCCTGGGTCAGGACGAAGACGCCCGCTATTGCGGGCGTCCTTGTTTCAGGTGTGCGGCGCGATGCCGTTGTCGATGTAGCAGCGCGGCGCCGTGTTCCAGATCTCGCGCGCATAGTCACGCACGGTGCGGTCGATGGAAAACTTGCCCATGCGCGCGGTGTTGAGCATGGCCTTGCGTGTCCAGGCATCCGGATCGCGGTACAGTTCGTCCACCTTCTCCTGGGTGGCCACGTAGGCGGGGAAGTCCGCCAGCAGCATGTAGTGATCCACGTTCAGCAGGTTGTCGACCAGGCCGCGATAGCGGTCGGCCTCCTCGGGGCAGAAGAAGCCCGAGCCGATCATGTCGAGAACCCGCCGCAGCTCCGCATTGTTTTCGTAGTACAGCCGCGGGCGATAGCCCTCTCCACGCAGTCTCTCCACCTCGTCGGCCTTCATGCCGAAGATGAAGATGTTGTCCTCGCCCACCTCCTCGGCAATCTCGATGTTGGCGCCGTCCAGGGTGCCGATGGTGAGCGCACCGTTGAGTGCGAGCTTCATGTTGCCGGTGCCCGAGGCCTCGGTGCCGGCGGTGGAGATCTGCTGCGAGAGGTCGGCGGCCGGGATGATCACGCCGGCCAGCGAGACCTCGTAGTTGGGCAGGAAGATCAGCTTCAGGCGGTCACCCACCTGCGGGTCGTGATTGATGATGTCGGCCACGTCGTGGATCAGACGGATGATCTTCTTCGCCACGGCGTAGCCCGGGGCGGCCTTGCCGGCGAAGATCACCACGCGCGGCACGCGATGCTCGGCCTGGCCGTCGCGGATGCGGTTGTAGAGCGCGATGACGTGCAGCAGGTTCAGCAGCTGGCGCTTGTATTCGTGGATGCGCTTGATCTGCACGTCGAACAGCGCCCCGGTGCTCACCGTCTGCCCGGTCTTGCGCAGGATCAGCTCGGCGAGCTGCTGCTTGTTGGCCTGCTTGACCTGGCGGAAGGCCTCGCGGCAGGCGGGGTTCCCGATATGCGGTTCGAGTTCGCGCAGGCGGTCGAGCGACAGGATCCAGTCGTCGCCGATGTGGTCGTCGACGAGCTGGCGCAGGCCCGGATTGGCCTGGTTCAGCCACAGGCGCGGGGTGATGCCGTTGGTGATGTTGATGAACTTCTCCGGCATCAGGCGATGGAAGTCCGGGAACAGCTGCGTCTTGATGAGCTCGCTGTGCAGGGCGGCCACGCCGTTGACCCGGTGACTGGCGATGACGGCGAGATAGGCCATGCGCACGCGGCGCCCGCCGTCCTCGTCGATGATGGACAGCCGGCGCGTGATGTCGTTGTCGCCCGGATGGCGGTGACGTACCTGGTTGAGGAAGTGGTGATTGATGTCGTAGATGATCTGCATGTGCCGCGGCAGCACGCGCTCCAGCAGGCTCACCGGCCAGGTCTCCAGCGCCTCGGGCATCAGCGTGTGGTTGGTGTAGGCGAAACAGCGCCGGGTGATGTCCCAGGCCCTGTGCCAGGGCAGCAGGTAGACATCCGTGAGCAGGCGCATCAGCTCGGGGATGGCGATGGCCGGGTGGGTGTCGTTGAGCTGGATGGCGACCTTGTCCGCCAGGGTGTCCACCGGCAGGCCCTCGCGCACGCAGTGGCGGTCGAGGATGTCCTGCAATGAGGCCGAGACGAAGAAATACTCCTGCTTGAGGCGCAGCTCGCGGCCCATGGCCGTGGCGTCGTTGGGATAGAGCACCTTGGAGATGGTCTCCGACTGGTTCTTGTCCTCCAGGGCGCGGATGTAGTCGCCCTCGTTGAAGTAGCGCAGGTCGAAGTCGCGCGTGGCCTTGGCCGACCACAGCCGCAGGTTGTTCACGTTCTTCTGTTTGCCGTAGCCCGGCACCGGCATGTCGTAGGCCATGGCCAGCACCTCCTCGCCATGGTCCCAGAAGCGGTCGACCTGGCCGCTGATGCCGATGTGCTCGGAGACCGTGCCGTAGAAGTACACGGGGAAGATCTTCTCCGGGCGCGGGAACTCCCAGGGGTTGCCGTAGCGCAGCCAGCTGTCCGGATGCTCCACCTGCTGGCCGTTCTGGATCTCCTGGTGGAACATGCCGAATTCGTAGCGGATGCCGTAGCCGTAGCCCGGCAGGCAGAGCGTGGCCATGGCGTCCAGGATGCAGGCCGCGAGGCGGCCGAGGCCGCCGTTGCCCAGCGCCGCATCCGTCTCCAGGCCCTCGATGTCGGTGAGTTCAACGCCCAGGTCCTCCAGGGCCTGCACGCAGGCGTCGTAGATGCCGAGGTTGAGCATGCTGTTGATGAGCATGCGCCCGAGCAGGAACTCCATCGAGAGGTAGTAGACGCGCTTGACGTCTTCCTCCTGGTGGTAGCGCTTGGTGAACATGCGCTGTTCGATGAGCCGGTCGCGCACGGCCAGCGAGACCGCGTGCAGCCAGTCGCGGGTGGTGGCGTGCAGGGGATCCTTGCCGACGATGTGGATCAGGCGGTCGCGGATGTTCTGGCGCAGCGTGTCGACGTCACTGGCCAGCGGCTGGTGCTCGATGTCGACGACGGATTCCGGGTGGTTCATGCGGCGACTCCTGGGGTGTGCCCTGACAGGATAGTGCAAGTTCGGGGCCAGCGGCCCGATCGGCCCGACGGACGCCAACCGCCGTCCCCGGCCGATGGGGTATTCTAGATCAGTCTAGCGGGCGGCAACGACAGGGGCGTGACAGCGCCTGTCGCACCAGTCTGGTGCAAAAAGACCCCTTCGCGGGTCAAGAATGTGTCCGCGGGGCCGCTAAACCGGTTGACCGCCCATCATCACAACGAACCACAGCGCAAGCCATGAAAAAGAATCTGCCCGTCACCGGCCGGGAGGTCGACTATCCGGCCGACGAAACCCTGATCTCCTCCACCGACCTCAAGGGGCGCGTGACCTTCGCCAACGAGGGCTTCTGTCGCGTGGCCAAGTTCGGGCTCGACGAGCTGGTGGGGCAGAGCCACAACGTGGTGCGCCATCCGGACATGCCGCCGGCGGCCTTCCAGAACCTCTGGGACGAGGTCAAGGCCGGGCGGCCCTGGGTGGGGGCGGTGAAGAACCGCTGCAAGGACGGCGACCACTACTGGGTGGACGCCCATGTCACCCCGATCTTCCGCAACGGCCAGGTGGCCGGCTACGAGTCGGTGCGCGTCAAGCCCGATCGCGCCCTGGTGCGCCGCGCCGAGAAGCTCTACCGGCGCGTGTGGAAGGGCCGGGTGGGCTTTACCCGCCGCTTCTATCACCACACCGCGGTGCGGCTCTCGCTGGGCTTCTTCGTCCTGCTCGGCGCCATGCTGGCGGTGCAGGCCCTGCTGCCGGCCCCCTTCGGCACCTGGCTGGCCTATGCCGGCGCTGCCGTGGCCGGGCCGCTGGGTATCGCGGTGTCCCTGCGCCGCCTGAAGCGCCTGGGGGCCCATGCCCGCCGCATCGCCGACAACCCGGTGACGCAGAAGGTCTATGAGGGGGACCTGGACGAGATGGCCCAGGCCGAGGCCGCCCTGCACATGCTCAAGGCCAACCAGCGCACCATCCTGCGGCGCATCGGGGCGAGCGCAGCCCACCTGCAGGACGTGGCCCACCAGGGCCGCGACCAGGTGCAGCAGACCACCCAGACCATCGCCCAGCAGCATGCCGAGGTGGAGCAGGTGGCCACGGCCATGAACGAGATGTCGGCCACCGTGAACGAGGTGGCCCGCAACACCTCGCAGGCGGCCGAGGCGGCGCATGCGGCCAACGAGGAGGCCCATGACGGCAAGCGGGTGCTGGACCGCGCCATCCACTCCATCGACGCCCTGACGCGCGAGGTGGACAACACCGCCAATGCCCTGGAGGCCCTGAGCCAGCAGAGCGGCCAGATCGGCAGCATCATCAACGTGATACGCGAGATCGCCGACCAGACCAACCTGCTGGCGCTCAATGCCGCCATCGAGTCCGCCCGCGCCGGCGAGCAGGGCGAGCACGCGCATGGCCGCACGGCCGCCGCTGGTGTAGCTGTCGCGCACGTAGGTGAACAGCGCGTAGTCGGCGCCGGTCGCCTCGCGCAGCTCGGACACGCCGTCGCCCAGCGTCCAGTCCAGGCGCCGGCCCTTGGTGGCCAGCAGGCTGCCGGGCCGCGTGTAGACCGCGATGCTCATCGACACCGCTTCGTTCAGGCGCACCAGCTGGCCGAGGGTCGAGTCGGCCGGCAGGTCGTCGGGCAGGTCGAAGGCCGGCCGGGTGGCCGTGCCCTTGGCCTCGAGCAGGCGCGTGACCGCTTCGGGATAGAGCCGGCGGGCCGCGTCCGACCACTCGCGACGCGGCTCGAGCATGCCGCCGGCGGTGACCAGGCTCAGCTCGATGTCCGGCTCGACGATGACCACGCTGCCGGTGATGCGCACCGGGTTGCCGGCCTCGTCGGTGGCGACCCGGTCCTGGTTGTAGGCCAGGGCCGGCGCGGCC
>JAJLKJ010000081.1:0-3675 GCA_033839185.1 Gammaproteobacteria bacterium | reverse complement strand
CCCCTTGCGCTTCTTTCGGGGGCCGTGCTGCTGGCAGGGATGCTGACGGCATGCGACGAAGGGGGGTCGTCGGGCACCACCACCCGTGACGTACCCATCTCGGCCCAGGTGCTGGACAGTGCGGCCTCCTTTCTCGGGGCGGCGACCGGCAAGGAATCCCCGCTGATCGTCGATGACGTGGTGTTCATCAACTCCGCGCTGGGCCTCAACGACGTGCCGCGCGATGCGCTCGACCTCTATGGCGACCTGTGGGTCGTGGTGCGCGATGCCTATGGCGTCCCGGTGCTGGATGCCAACGGCTGTGTGCAGCCGGTCGCCTCCGAACCGGTGGTCTGGCCGGACGGCAGCACGCAGGACACCGTGCCCATGATGCTCGAGGAGTTCATGGACGGTGAGTTCAAGTGCACGCCGGTGGAAGGCTACGAGCAGTACACCGTCGAGCTGGAGATCGGCCGGCTGAACATGGTGCGCACCATGTCCACCAATCCGACCGTCTTTGCCCGCGCCCTGCAGGAGGCCATCAAGAACATCAATGCCGCCAGTTCGGTGAAGACCGATGCGGCCGGGCGCCTGGTGCTGGTGTCCGAGGTGGATGGGTTGCCGGTCGAGAAGACCATCGACTCTCCGCGCGAGAACCTCGCCTTGTACTACGCCCTGCTGAAGCACGGGCGCATCGCCGGCTATGGTCCGGAGAGCCGGGGCGAGGAGGGCGAGGTGATCCCGCCGCAGTGGCTGGAGATCCGTCCCGACCTGGACCTGGGCGCGCTCGCCTACCTGCGTGATGGCACCTTCGGCCGCGAGGGCGGTGTGGACCTCTACAAGGGTTACGCCGACCTGTCCGTCATGACGCACAATCGCCAGGAGGACTATCAGACCAGGCTGGTCAGCTATGTGCAGTACGTCGACGATGGTTCGGGCTGCTACTACCAGGACAGGGAAGACTACGTCTGGCCGCGTGTGTTCGGTGAGGAGGCCTACTACGGCGAGAACATCGCCGGCTTCACCCAGCATGCCGATGACGCCCGCGCGACGATCGTCTTCATGCACAACGTGATCCAGGACGTACCCGAGGAGATGCTGGCCACCCTGCCCGTGATCGATGACGGGGTGAATCCCCCGTACAGCCGCCTGGACCTGATGGAGGCCGCCGCCGCGTTCATCGGTGCCGCGTCCAACAAGGGTGTGCCGCTGACGGTCGACGGGCTGGTATTCGTCAACACCGTGCTGGGCCTGAACGAGGTGGAGTTCTCCTACAAGGGCGAGATCTACGGCGACCTGTGGGAGCTGCTGCGCAACGACAACGGCGAGCCGGTGCTGGACGCCAACAGCTGCCCGCAGCCGATCTCGTCCGATCCCGTGGCGACCGGCGGCGACTACGTGCCCATGGAGCTGGACGACCAGGGCGAGTGCGTCATCGTGGCCGGCTACGAGGACTACGTGATCGAGCTCGAGCTGGGGCGTCTCAATGGTGTGCGCGTCGCGCTCACCAACCCGGCCATGCTCGATCGCGCCCTCTACGACGTGGTCAACAGCATCAATGCCTCGACGGGCGTGAAGCTCGACTTGGCCGGTCGCCTGGCCTTTGGCGTGGACGAGGACGGCGATGGCGGCGCCGACCGCTACCAGACCGTCGACTCCCCGCGCGCCAACCTGGCGATGTACTACGCGCTCATGCGCTGGGGCAAGCTGGAAGGCACGGTCGAGATCATGGAAGACGGCACCTGGGTGACCAAGACCATCCAGATCACGCTGGATGACGCGGTGCTGGACGCCGAAGGCCTCGGTTACCTGAAGCGCGGCACTACTGCCTGCCAAGGCAATCCGGATGCCTGCGGCTCCAGCCGCCTGCCGGGGGGTTATGTCGATTACTCGGCCTTTACGCACAACGCGCAGGAGGACTTCCAGGGTGTCGACGTGAGCTACGTCGAGCGTACCCCGGATGACCTGAGCTGCGGCTATGCGGACAGGACGAGCCCCCTGTGGGAACGCGTGCTGGGAAGCGACGCGGCGGATTACGCCAACATCGCCGGCTTCGTGGTACAGGCCGAGAATACGCGAAACATCATCCAGTTCGTGCATACCGTGATTCAGAACCCGGTCACCGAGCCGGCGCCTGAATAAACGCTGCACACGGCATGTGGCAACGCATGCCGAGCCAGACAGAAACCCCGCCCCGGCGGGGTTTCTTTTTTGCGGCTGCGGCAGGCAACACGGGGTGGCGGTGCCCGGTGGCTGTTAACATGGAAGCCGGGGTCCCGGGCTGGCTGTCCTGGGAGCGTTCGACACATGGGGGTGCCTATTTCTCACGATTGCGTCATCGTCGGCGGCGGGCTGAGCGGCCTCTATGCCGCCTGGCGGCTGGAACAGGCCGGCGTGGACTACCGTCTGCTGGAGGCGCGACCGCGCCTGGGCGGACGTATCGACGTCGAGACCCGCGTGCGGGCCGACGGCGGATCTGTCCGCTACGACCTGGGGCCGGCCTGGGTCTGGCCGGTGCTGCAGCCACGCATGGCACAGCTCGTCGCTGCGCTCGACGTGCCCCTGTTCGGCCAGCAGGTGGCGGGCGCGGGGCTCTATGAAGACATGACCACGAACGGTCCGTTGCGCCTGGACACGCCTTCGCCGCATGGCGAGTCCTTCCGCATCGCAAACGGCGCCCTCAGCCTGATCGAGGCGCTGGCCGGCCGGCTGGATGCGTCGCGCGTGCAGCGGGATTGTCGGGTCACCGGCCTGGCCGACCGAGGCGGGCGGGTGGAGCTCAGGATGCGTAGTGGCGGGCAGGCGCAGCGCATGGCGGCATGGCGGGTCATCCTCGCCATGCCACCACGCCTAGTGGCGCAGGACCTGGTCTTCGAGCCGGCCCTGCCGGGACCCCTGCATGCGCTGCTGCGCGACACCCCCACCTGGATGGCGGGGCACGCCAAGTTCCTGGCCTTTTACGAGCGCCCCTTCTGGCGCGAGCAGGGGCTGTCGGGCGAGGTCTTCAGCCGCCTCGGTCCGCTCACCGAGATCTACGACGCCTCGCCGGGAGAAGGCGGTCCCTATGCACTGTTCGGCTTCTACGGCCTGCCCGCAAACACCCGGCGCGAGCTCGGCACCGCGGCCCTGGCGACACAGACGCTGGCCCAGCTCGCACGTCTGTTCGGGCCGCAGGCAGAGGACCTGCAGGACTGGTGCATCCGGGACTGGAGCGAGGACCCGCTGACGTCGACCAAGGACGATCGCGTCCCGCCCGCCGGCCATCCGGCCTACGGGTTGCCCGAGGCGCAGCGCGTGATCTGGGATGGCAGGCTGATCTTCAGCGGCACCGAAACCGCCGCCGAGAACGGCGGTTATCTGGAAGGGGCACTGGAGGCGGCGGAGGCCGCCGTGACAGACATGTGTGATGTGAAGGCGTTTTAGCCACACCCGTAGGAGCCGAGCCCTCTCGGCGATTACGCCGACGCCGGCTGCACAACCCCATCGGCCAGAGGGCTGGCCTCCTACCTGGGATCGGGAGGCGTTAGGGGAGAGGCGTTAGGCGTGGGTGCCATGTGATGTGAAGGCGTGTTAGCCGCATATGGCACAGAGATAAACCAGCTTATTTTCTTCCTCTTGGCCCTCGATGGCTTCGCCTAACGCCTCACGCCTACTTCGCCGCCTTCGGACCGAACAGCAGCCAGAGGATGAAGCCGA